>JAPUIM010000522.1 GCA_027297025.1 Bacteroidota bacterium
AGGACTAATCTGCTGTTTGGCGACCCCGAGACCTTTGTAAATGAAAAACAGGTTAGAAATATTGTGGAAGCGGCAGAACACTATTTATACGAGAAGGATTGGAAAGGAAATATAAGATTTGATATAATATCAATTTATTGGAAACCCAATCCGCAGATAACACATTTTAAAGATGCTTTTCATTAAATACTCTTCTAGGGTTTCATTTCCTTTTTTCTAAAAGGGATTCGATAAAATATGTGGTAATTCAATCCTACATTGTTGGGTCCATCAGCCCGGCCAAAACCAGGGGCGGAAAAAGGTTCATAATTATCCACCCCATTTATTTTAAAGGCAAACTTAAATCGAACCGTATAGCCCAAATACAATTGTTTCCAAACTCTGGCTTTTAATGAACCGGTTATTTCATACCACCTCCCCTTCATTTCATCATTAGAAGACGCCAGATTATTCTCCCCCCAGACTTCATTTGCAATGAAATAGTTCAGCTGATCATTGAATCTGGTTTCGGCATAGCGAATTCCAAATGATAAAACATTCTGATCTTTGTTGCCGTACATGAAATTATGGTCGATCCCATATCGGAAATAACTACCCTCGTTAAAGTAGGTGAATTCCTCTTCCAACCTGGTTGATTCTGCAGTGCCATAATCGAATACCAGAAAATATTTGTGCACATCAATATCTGCATGAAATTCATAAAATGTTATTTCTTCATCGATAAGGGTCTGACCCAATTTGGTCAGATCAGTTCCAATTCTTATTGCAGAGGGCAAATATTTACTCTGGGCCATTAAACAGACAGGAATTGCTGCAATTACCCAAAAAATGCTAATTAAATATTTGAATATTTTCTTCATTGATTAATAGTAAACTATCCTTTACCAATACCAAGGAATCAAATGTGGTAAATGTGACCAACAGATCGAAAAATCGTTGTTCGACTCCGCAAATGGGTGATACTATATTCTCCAGGTTATTGTATGAAACAGTAATTGTATCAATGCGGGTTGAATCTTCAGGATCACCTCCGGCAAATATGAAGGTTGTGGTATCGGAGAAAGGGTTAATAGGCACCTCATATAAAGCCAATGGATTGTTTTCTTGGTCATAAAATATGCTATCATTCCCCAAGGCATAAACCGAATCAAACACTAACATTCTGAGTTTAATGTCTCCAGTGTCAAAAAAAAATCTCACCTTAACTTCCGGGATAAATATACTGCTACAGTCACCATCTTTTTCACACGATGCTCCAATTATGAGCCCCAGAGTAAACAATAAAAAGAATATGGAGTTCTTAAGTAAGGTCATCTTATGATGTAAAATTGTTCTGTTTGACCAAGGGTGTAAAGATATTCATTTCTGTAGCTTTTATTTAAATACCAACATTTTGGAACTCATTAACAAAGGACGTGCCCAATATTTCTTAATTTTACGATTGGTAATCAGGATCAGGTGAAAACAAAAGGGAAAAAAAAGAACCAAGTAAATGTTATCACCCTGGGGTGTGCCAAGAATCTGGTCGACTCCGAGGTAATGATGGGGCAGCTGAACGCTAATAATATAACCGTATCTCATCAATCGACCAATAGTGCCGATATTATTATAATCAATACCTGTGGTTTTATTGAAAATGCCAAACAAGAATCGATAGATACCATTTTGAGGTACGCTGACTACAAGGATTCCGGTGGAATTGAAAAATTATATGTTACCGGCTGCTTGTCGCAAAGATACAGGGATGAACTTCAACTGGAAATTCCCCAGGTAGATGCCTGGTTTGGCACCATGGAGTTGCCTCTATTGCTTAAAAAATTCAAAGCTGATTATAAACATGATTTGGTAGGTGAACGGATTTTGACTACCGATGCGCATTATGCCTATTTGAAAATTTCTGAGGGTTGTGACCGACCATGCTCGTTTTGCGCCATACCCTTGATGCGTGGGAAACATGTGTCGAAGCCTATTGAGACAATTGTACTGGAGGCTAAGACTTTGGCGGGGAAAGGGGTAAAAGAGATCATTTTAATTGCTCAGGATTCAACTTTTTATGGTTTGGACCTCTATGGCAAACGGAATCTGGCTATTTTATTGGAGCGACTAACGGAGGTGGATGGAATCGAATGGATCCGTTTGCATTATGCGTTTCCCACCGGATTTCCCCTGGATATTCTTGATACAATGGCCTATCATCCCAAAATCTGTAATTATTTAGATATTCCTTTGCAGCATGGATCCAACAAGATGCTACGATTGATGCGTCGTGGAATTACCCGTGAAAAGACAGAAAGATTAATAGCCACCTTAAGAGATAAGATACCGGATATTGCCATCCGAACCACCATGATCATCGGCCATCCTGGTGAAACTGAACAGGATTTCCAGGAGATGACTGATTTCATATTAAATACCAAGTTTGATCGCCTGGGCGTGTTCACCTATTCGCATGAGGAAAATACTCATGCTTACCAAATGAAAGATGATGTTCCCGAATCTGTGAAACTAGAAAGAAGCAATATCGTAATGGAGATACAGGAAAGGATATCCAATCAACTGAATCAACAAAAAATAGGTAAAACTTTGAAAGTACTCATCGATAGAAAAGAAGGTGCATATTTTGTGGGGAGGACCGAATACGATTCACCTGAAGTGGATAATGAGGTGCTAATAGAAGCCAGCAAAGGTTATCTTAGAATTGGCGATTTTTGTAATGTTTTAATTACTTCGGCTGAGGATTTTGACCTCTATGGGGCTCCGGCTTAAACAAAAAACATGAAAGTTGAAAAAATTAACCTGGAAGAAACCGGA
>JAPUIM010000523.1 GCA_027297025.1 Bacteroidota bacterium
GTTCGTTATGGTTATACCTTCCTGGATTTGAAGGAACCCTTTATGTACAAACTGGTCCCGGTCCTGGCTGGACAGATGGGAGATATTTTTCCTGAATTAAAAAAACAAGAAGATTTTATTTCCAAAGTGGTGCATGAAGAAGAGGGTTCTTTTCTCAGGACCTTGGATCGTGGCCTGGTAAAGATAGATAAATATTTGGAGCGGTCTTCAAACCAAACAAGTGCTGTCCTAATGACCGGAAGCGAAGCATTTGAGCTGTATGACACCTACGGATTTCCATTAGACCTGACTTTATTGATAGCCCGGGAAAAGGGATATGACATGGACGACCAGGCTTTTAGAAAAGCATTCAACCAGGAAATGGAGGTTCAAAAAAATCGTTCTAAACAAGGATCGAAAGTGGACACCGGTGATTGGGTTACCATCAAAAATGAGGAAACTGTGGAGTTCCTGGGTTATGATCAATTAGAAAGTGAGGCGGACATAATAAAATACCGGGAGGTGACGAATAAGAAAAAGAAATCATTTCATATCGTATTGGACCGGACGCCATTTTACGCTGAAAGTGGGGGACAGGTTGGAGATACCGGTATTCTACTAAGCGGGAATCAAAGAATAAGGGTTCTTGATACCAAAAAGGAACACGATTTGATAGTACACATTGCCGATCAGTTGCCTTTAGATATAACCCTACCCCTCACTGGTATAGTGGATAAAAAGAAAAGAATATTGACCCAAAACAATCATTCGGCCACACATCTCATGCATGCTGCTCTTAGGAAAGTACTGGGTACACATGTACAACAAAAAGGATCCTTGGTTAATCAAAAACTGTTGAGGTTTGATTTTTCTCATTTTGCTAAAATGACACCGGAAGAGATCCGTGAAGTGGAAAAAATTGTAAACCAGAAGATCAGGGAGAATATTCAGCTAAAAGTTGAGAACCACGTACCCATTGAGGAGGCCAAAGCTAAAGGAGCCATGGCTTTATTTGGAGAAAAATATGGTGACTTTGTCAGGATAGTAATTTTTGACGATGACTATTCAGTTGAACTTTGTGGGGGGACTCATGTGGCCGCTACAGGTAATATTGGTCTATTTAAAATTATTGCGGAAAGCTCCATCGCCGCGGGAGTAAGGAGGATCGAGGCCATTACAGCGGAAGAAGCGGAAGAATATATCAATGAGCAATTGTCCCTGATCTCAGGGGTTAGGGAGAGCCTCAAAAATCCTCCCAATTTGGAAAAGGCCATTGGTGATTTAATCAACGAAAGGAACCGACTTACCAAAGAGGTGGATATCATTCGGTATCAACAAGAAAGTGAGCTAAAAAAATCACTAGGTAAAACGGTCATTAAGGAGAGTGGAATAAACTTTGTTATTAAACAACTCGGCAATGTTTCGTCTGAATCGGTGAGGAATGTATCCTTCCAGTTGAATAAAGAAGTGGACAATTTATTTATGGTCATAGCTGGAGAAAAGAATAATAAACCACATATATCTATCACTATCAATAAAAAGTTGGTAGAGGAAAAAGGTCTTCATGCTGGAAAGATGGTTAAAGAATTGTCCAAAGAAATCAAGGGCGGGGGAGGAGGTCAAGCTTTTTTTGCCACTGCCGGAGGAAATGATGTGAAGGGTCTGAGTAAGGTGATCGACAAGACTGAAATATTGATAAAAGAGCTGCTGGACATTGATTTGGAGATCAATTGAAAAACATACTGGAATGCAGGTTGATAGGCTAATTCGTGACAAATATACTGTTGTAATTGGATTGGAGGTACATGCACAATTGCTTACCGCCAGTAAGATCTATGCTCCTGATTCCAATCAATTCGGCTGTGATCCCAATACCAACATCAGTGTTATCACTTTAGGCCACCCAGGAGTAATGCCCAAACTCAATAAGAAAGTAGTGGAATATGCTATCAAAATGGGACTGGCCTGTCACTCAGAAATAAGCCCGGTGAATATTTTTGATCGCAAGAATTATTTCTATCCCGATCTTCCCAAAGGATACCAACTGACCCAGGATACTACACCCATTTGTCAGGGAGGCTATATTCCCATTCGGTTAAAGAATGGTGAAACCCAGGAGATCGGATTATTCAAAATTCATATTGAAGAAGATGCCGGTAAGTCAATCCATGCTGAAGGGGAGAGCGATACATTGGTTGACTTTAATCGGGCCGGCGTGCCCTTGATTGAGATTGTCACAAAGCCTGAGATAATATCGTCGGTAGAGGCCACAGTTTTATTGAGTGAGATTAGAAGACTGGTCAGGTACCTGGATATCTGTGATGGAGATATGGAAAAGGGGTCTATGCGTTGTGATGCCAATGTTTCAGTAATGTTGAACGGAGCCGATCAATTGGGAAATAAAGTGGAAGTGAAGAACATGAACTCCATTAGGAACGTGCAACGCGCTATTGATCATGAGATTAAGCGTCAAATATTGGAGTTGGAAAAGGGAAACCAAATCCCCTCAGAAACCAGGACCTTTAACGATAATAGCGGGACCACTTCCGGCATGAGGGAAAAAGAACAATTAAATGATTACCGTTATTTTCCTGAACCTGACCTTAGTCCCCTGATCATTTCTAAGGAATGGTTGGCTGACATAAAACAATCTATGCCCGAATTGCCCCGCCAATTATTGGATAAATTTATCAGTGAATATCAGTTGCCAGAGTATGACGCGCAGTTTTTGACCGATTCCAAAACCATGGCCCATTACTTTATAGAACTTTGTGAGCTAACCCACAATTACAAAGCTGCTTCCAATTGGATAATGGGTCCTGTGAAGTCCTACCTGAATGACAATGGTATGGGAATGAGCGACTTTCCTATCGAACCCAAAAGATTGAGTGATTTAATAAAGATGGCGGATGTGGGTAAAATAAGTTTTACCGTAGCCTCGCAAAAGGTCTTTCCTCAGCTATTGTCCAATTCCAATATTACCGCCGATGCAGTGGTAAAAGACCTTAATTTGGTTCAGGACAGCGACACTGGAAATATTCAACCTTTGATAGATGAAGTGCTGGCCTCTTTGCCGGATAAGGTGGAAGCTTATAAAAAAGGGAAAAAAGGCTTGCTGGGCTTATTTATGGGAGAGGTGATGAAAAAGAGTGAGGGAAAGGCCAATCCAAGATTGACCAATGAGTTATTAAAAAAATGTTTGGACCAATCCTTCGAACAACCGTTAAAGGGTTATCGTAAAAGAAATTAAACCGATCGTAGCATGTTGAAATATATCTATTTGTCACTGGCCTGGATGATGGTGCTGTTTTCTTGTAATCCCGGAAGCAAAGAACCGGCAAACGATCCAAGTGTCAATACCATCCGTTTAACCGGAACGGTAAAATATCCACAATCTCAGGGTTTGGTGATCTTACAACTACTGAATGGAGTTATACTGGAAAACATCGATACTCTTACCTTGGATCAAAATGGAAAATTTGCCACCAAATTGTCCGTGCCT
>JAPUIM010000524.1 GCA_027297025.1 Bacteroidota bacterium
ACCCGAAATTTATACCACCCTGCCGGGGGCACCAACTATTTTACTATGACCAGCAATTTAGGCGCCCTGTTTAAGAAAAAACAAATAATTCAAGAACAAAATATCTAAATTTAATACTCATGATAGAGGATAAATACTTAACCCCAAGACAGATTGTAGCTGAATTGGATAAATACATCATTGGGCAAAAGGAAGCCAAAAGAAACGTGGCTATTGCTTTGAGGAATAGGTGGAGAAGAATGAATGTGAACTCGGAGATGAAAAGTGAGATCGTGCCCAATAATATATTGATGATAGGTTCTACGGGAGTGGGAAAAACAGAAATTGCCCGACGTTTGGCTAAAGCTGCGGATGCTCCTTTTACCAAAGTGGAGGCCTCCAAATTTACAGAAGTAGGTTATGTGGGGCGCGATGTGGAAAGTATGGTTCGCGATTTAGTGGAGCATTCTGTCAATTTGGTGAAAAACCAAAAGAAAGAACAAGTCCAGGAAAAAGCACAGGCCATTGTTGAAAATATCCTTCTAGATGCGCTAATACCCCCTTTAAAAACTTCTACCACCACTACCACAGCCGAATCCGGAAATGGTGATACCCCGCTAAGTGATAATGAACTAAACGAGAGGACCAGGAAAAAATTCAGGGAAAAGATACGGAAGGGAGAGTTGGATGATAGAAAGATTGAAATAAATATCAAAGCATCCGGAGGATCTGGTATCGGAATGGTAGGTGGAGGAATGATGGACGAAGTTTCTATGATGAATCTCCAGGAAATGATCAACGGGATGCTACCTAAAAAAAACAAGAAAAGAAAGGTGACCATTGGGGAAGCCCGGAAAATCTTATTGGAAGAAGAGGCGGGCAAGTTGATCGATATGGACGAAGTAAAAGAAGAAGCCATCAGGAAAGCTGAGAATGCGGGGATTATATTTATTGATGAAATAGATAAGATAGCCTCAGGAACTAAGAAAGGAGAAGGTCCTGATGTGAGCAGGGAAGGTGTCCAAAGAGATTTACTACCGATAATAGAGGGGAGTACGGTAAATACCAAATATGGGGTCATTAACACCGACCACATTCTATTTATTGCCGCCGGCGCATTTCATTCTGCAAAACCATCAGATCTTATTCCAGAACTGCAAGGCCGCTTTCCTATACGGGTTGAATTGGAAAATTTGACCAAAGAAGATTTTTTCCGAATACTTATAGAACCGAAAAATGCATTGTCCAAACAGTACGAGGCATTATTTGAAGCTGAAGAAGTTGAATTGAAATTTCAGAAAGAGGCATTGCACGAGATAGCCGATATGGCATTTCAGATCAATACGGAAGTAGAAAATATAGGAGCTCGCAGGTTACACACCGTTATGAGTCAACTATTAAATGAATTCCTCTACGATGTACCAGACGTCATTGGTCCCAATGCAAAACTGGTAGTAACCAAAAAAATGGTATATGAAAAGATAGCCGGTTTAATCAAGGACAAGGATCTCAGTCGGTATATTTTGTAGCTTCTGATTCAAACTTTCTGAGTGATCCAAAAAAACTGGTAGGGTGGGAGCTCAATATAGTATTCGTTGTAGGGTGCCGGTTTTCTCCTGTATTTATCGATTATACCCTTTTTAAGGTCGAAGTTTACTTGATGTAAAACATAAGAACCGATCTTTTGCGGCTCATCGTGGAGATTATATAGACACAGGGTCTTCAAATTGTCTCTTATTCTCAGATACGCAAATATATGTTCATTGTCTGTTGTTAAGAGTTCACGATTGTTTAGATCAGCGAACTCTGGCGATTTTTTACGAATAGCTATCAGCTTTTTCAGGGCTTGGAAGATCCTGTATTCAACTGTCCCTTTTTGATTTCTTTTTTCCGCCTTTTCCCAGTCGAATATGGGCCGGTGTACCCATCGGTTATCTTCTGATTTCCCGCTTTCCTTTACATAAGAGTAGTGGTTAGTAGTTCCTAATTCGTCTCCATAATAGATCAGGGGTATACCACCAAAAGAAATGATAATGGCGTGTAACAGGATGATCCGGTCGATCGCTTTGTCCAATTCAGCTTTCTTGCCCTGGCCTAAAGCCTTTTCTAACCCAGCCAATGATGCTGTGGTGCCTGAAATTCTGGCATCTCCCGTCTTTGGATCAAACATAAAGGGTAATCCCATAGCAAATGAATCATCATATTTTCCGGTAAAGAAGTTCACTAAATATTGGCGATGGAGATGGGGGGTATATCCGACTTCCCGGGCGTATGCATCTTCATAACCCAATCCAATATCATCATGAGACCTGATATAACATAGCCAGGTGGTTCCTAATGGTTTGGCCAGTTGGTGCCGTAAACCGGCTACCAATAATTTCGAGTTCTTGGTAGCTACTGCATCCCACAACAGGGTCATCAAGGTAGCATTATAGGCTATATCACATTCCTTCCCGGCAAAATCACCATCTCCAAAATATTTTACAATTTCAGGCGGAGCCACAATGGCTTCGGCAATAAAAGGTAAGCCAGGGGATACCACCTCTATACAGGCTTTGATCAGTTGAAGTATGGTATGGGCCTCAGGCTCATTCTGGCTGGCGGTACCCATTCGTTTCCATAAGAATGGTACAGCGTCCAAACGGAAAATATCTACCCCTTGATTGGCCAAATAAAGCAATACCTTTACCATCTCAATCAATACCAAAGGATTAGTATAGTTCAAATCCCACTGGAAATCATGAAATACGGTCATTATCCATTTTTTCATTCCCGGGTGATAAGTAAAATTTCCGGGCTCTGTGGTGGGGAAGATCTCAGGCAATGTGGATTCAAAGGAATCAGGTATCTGACGATCCTCGTAGGTATAATAAAACTCTTGGTATTTTTTTTCTCCTTTGGCCGCCTTCTTTGCCCAGATATGTTCATTAGAGGTATGATTTACCACAATGTCCAAAATTAGGTGCATGTCGTTCTCTCGAAGTTTTTTGGCGATGGACTTGATTTCAGACATGGAGCCATATCTCTCATCCACTTTTCTGTAGTCACTTACCGCATAGCCTCCATCATTATTGATTTTAGGGCTTTTCAGCAAGGGCATCAAATGGATCACGTTGATACCTAATTCTTTTAGATAGGGTATCTTGGTTAGGAATCCCTTGAGATTACCGGAGTAACGATCGAGGTAAAACATGCTTCCTACCAGTTGTTCGCTCAACAACCAACCCCGGTCACTCTCTCTTTTTAAATCCCACTGTCTTAGATCTTTTTCACGGGCTTGGAAAGCTTTCACTAACTCCTCAACCAGGTTTTTGATATGTTTATGGTTGGATGACTTTTCACCATAAATACCAAGAAAATGGTTGTGAATGACTTCAAAATTACCCGACAACCTGGTAATGAACCTCAGTAGGTCTTTATCTGATAGATCCAGATCAAGTTGATCCAGGATGTTGTTGAGGAAACTATTGGTTTGGGGATCGTACAATTTCTGGCCTAATTATTATATTCATAAAGTCTAAAAAAAAGCCTTTTTTTTGGGATAATCAAAAAATATAAGTTTTCCCTCCCCGGCTTCAATATTCGACCAGGATTCCACATCAAATTCAATAGCCACGATTCCACAGGTAGGAATGTTGTCAATATTTTCACCGGTAAGTGAATTAGCAAACCAGGTAAATCCGGGATTATGACCGAAGATCATTAAGCTATTGATTGAGTTGCTTTGGCGCCTCACAATATTCAACAATTCTCCACTACCAGTGTGATATATTTCCTTTGAAGTGGAGATTTTATCTACCGGATATCCGATCTCTTTTGCGATTTTTTGGGAGGTTGTGTAGGCCCGGTTGGCGGGACTTGAAAGCAATAGATCAGGCTTTATGTTTCTATTGAACAGTCGTTGCCCCATTTCAGGGGCATTTTTATTTCCCCTACTATTTAGTGGGCGATCTATATCGGCTATGTCGGGAAAATCCCAACTGGATTTGGCATGTCTTACAATGTACAAGGTTTTCATTGTGATGGAAAATGAGGGGATCAAATTTACTTTTGAAGCCTTGAGGGCACGGTGTTTACGGGTTTTAAAATATTCATCAATTTGAAATAGGTTCAAACAATTGAGTGTGTATTCTTTGGTCAACCCACCTTTTCTTCCAGCGCAGACCCCATAATACATTAGTTCCAGGTCTTTTTTATTATGTGCATCGGGATTGATAGTAATTAAAACTTGCTTTTCCATGGCATAGGGGACCCATCGCCAATCAAGGTCCAATCGGAGGGGATTGGCATTGATCTCAATGATCACCTGGTGTTCCGCGCAGGCATCGATAATAGCTTTGTGATCCAGAGGGTATCCGTCTCTTTTTAGCAACAGTCTTCCGGTTAAATGCCCCAAAATGGTAGTATAGGGGTTCCGGATGGTGTTCAATAATCGGCTAGTGGTCTTTTCGCTATCCATGCTAAAGCTCGAATGTATTGAGGCAACTACGAAATCAAAAGTCTCCAATATTTCCGGATTGTAGTCCAAAGAACCATCTAATAATATATCTGATTCGATGCCCTTGAAGATTTTAAAGGGGGCTAATTCCTGGTTGAGCTGGTCAATTTCCTGATGTTGTTTTTTAATACGGTCCTCCTCCAAGCCATTAGCATATATGGCAGTTTTACTATGGTCTGATATTCCAAAATATTCAAAACCTAGTTTTTTACAATGTACTGCCATTTCTCGAAGCGTCTGTTTTCCATCACTGTAACTGGAATGGTTATGCAGTATGCCCTTTAAATCAGAATATTCTACCAATGAAGGCATTTGATTATCACCGGCCCATACGTACTCAAACATTCCTTCTCTTAATTCCGGTGGAATAAACGGCAGCCCTAATTCTCTGTAAGCCTCAGTTTCGTTCTGCAACGATTTTTCCGAAATCACTTTCAATAAATTTGACTCATTTACCTGGGTGGAAAGATGAGTGGTATTTCCCGTATGCCGGATAAGGGTATTATGAAATTGCTCCGGTGAGCAAAGCCAAATGTTGAGGTCAAGGTCATGGGGAGTGATGAATTGCCCCCTCCAGCAAAATGGGCCGGATAGCGATACTTTCTTTTCAATATCCGACCACTTGTCCAGTTGTTGAGCAAATTCACTGAAACTTTTTACCGCCACCACTAACTCTACTATATTAATAATTTCCATGTTTCTTCGCAATTCTCCTGCAAGAGAAATCAATAGGGGATTTAATGCACTCTTGATTCTTTCTACCAGATCATTTGCGATCTTTTCCGCTTCTCTGTATAAGAACTTGTTTTGTACGCTTTTTTTATATTGTATAGCATGAATGATGTTTTCTTGGATTTTGGTGCCGAACCCTTTCAGTTTAGCGAGTTTTCCCTCCTCACAGGCCTTCAATAGGTCATGAGCATTTTCAATGTTCAATTCTCTCCAAATGACACCAATTTTTTTGGGTCCAACACCTTGAATTTTTAGCATGTCTATTACTCCTTGAGGGGTAATTTCCAAAAGGTGATTCAAGAGTTCAAACTCCCCGTGTTGGTTCAATTGATCAATGATCTTGGCGATGCTCTTACCCACACCCTCCAAATTTTCCAATTGTTCTATACTTAGCTGAGATAGATCCACTTCCGTCTTTTCAATTTTCCAGGCAGCACTATTGTAGCTGTTCACCTTAAAAGGATTTTCACTATGAAGTTCCAGCAGGGAAGCTGTCAATTTCAATTTTTCAACTATGCGGGTATTATCCACTATTAGGGGAGGTAAATATGAGGTTTATAACCTTGTAAACACCTAATTTTAGTATTCCACAAAAGTATTGTTTAAATTATTAAGTTTCTTTCACTAAAACTAAAATAAATGAATTACTGGTTGGTAAAGACCGAACCATCGGAATATTCCTGGGATGATTTTGTAAAACTGGGACGAGATCATTGGGATGGAGTCAGAAATTTCACGGCTCGCAACAACCTAAAAAAAATGAGCAATGGTGATCAAGTGCTGTTTTATCACAGTGTCAATGAGAAATCGGTGGTGGGAGTGGCGGAGGTTGTTCGTGAATTCTATCCCGATCCAACCATTGACGATGAAAGATGGGTGGTGGTAGATTTAGTGCCCAAGATGAAACTTAAAAAACCAGTTACCCTGGAAATGGTAAAGTTAAATAAATCTTTGGCCGACATGGTTTTAGTTAGATTGTCCCGGTTATCGGTACAGCCCGTAACCAATGAAGAATTCGACATGATTATAAACATGAGTGAAGACTAAATGTTGGACTCACCAAGAACCCGGTCAACTATTGGCATGTTTTTTTTGGTTTGTTTATGCACGGTTGGGTATACGCAAACTGGTGAAAATGACTATAGAATAGAGATGGATATTCAACCAGGACAAAATCAACCTTCTCTAGTACCAGTAGGAGAATTGGGATTTATATTGTTTGAAATATCCAAAGAAAAACAAGCTGGCCAGGTGAAACTCTATTTTTCTAAATACTCAACAAATCTTGATTTGGACTGGAAGACATCCATAAATCTTACCAAACGACTAGAGTTGACTGAATACGATTTTTTTGAAAACTTCTTATACCTGATTTTTCATGATGACCTCAATCAGGAAGTCCAGGTATTAAAAATTCGTCCGGAATCAGGCCACTTTGAAAGCCATACTTTTAAATCATTGAAAAGAATTGAAATTCATGACTTTACTGTATTGAATGATAAAGTTTATCTATCCGGTTCGCTCAAACACACTCCTGTGGTATTAAAATTGGATCCGGTTACTAACTACGCAAGAATATTGCCCACGACTTTTAAAGGGAGAGAGATTGAGATCCAGGAGATATTTACTGATGAAAATAAGCAGCAGGTAAGCATTATCATTTCCACCCAAAGGCGTAATAATAATAGTATCATTATCCGAACATATGATGACCGCGGAGGAGTATCTGAGGATATCGTTCTAGATCCTCCCCAACAATATGATTTTTTGAATGGAAAATTTTTTCAGCTCGACAATGGCGAAAAAATAATTATCGGGACTTTCGCCTACAGGGCCAGTGTACACTCTCAGGGTTTTTATATCGCAAAATTTCAGGGGGACGAATTGAAATATAGAAAATATCATAGCTTTACTGATCTTGAGAATTTTTTTTCTTTCCTGGACGAGAAAGACCGGCTAAAAAAGGAAAGTATGATTGAAAAAAAGAAGTCGAAAGGTAAGGATTTACGCATACAATATCGGTTGTTAGTACATGATGTGATCATACAGGGTGATCAATATGTGATGATAGGAGAAGCTTATTATCCCGAATATGTTTCAAATTCTTATTCCGATTTTTTTACCAGTTATTCAAGAAAACCCGGCGACTTTATTTTTGATGGCTATCAATTTACCCATGCGGTTATTGCGGGTTTTGATAACCAAGGGGCATTGATCTGGGACAATACTTTCAACATTCACGATTATAAATCATTTGACCTCAAAAGGCGGGTAAAGGTTAATACCAACAAACAAAGTCAGGATATCGTTTTATTATATGCACTGGAAGGTATGATTTATAAGTTGGTGATCAATAAGGGTCAAATAATCCAGCAAAATGATCAACTAGAATTAGCAGCCCCCAATGATTTAGTAAAGCAATCAGACCTGGGGCAAGCCGAATATTGGTATGACAATTATTTTATTGCCTGGGGATATCAAAAATTGATAAAATCCCAAGAAGTTGGACAAAGAAAAAGAAATATTTTTTACATAAATAAAATGAATTTTTAGTCAGGAGAAATGCACTATAAACTTCTTATTACAGCGGGTTTTTGTTTTTGTAGCATTTGGTTGCTTGGCCAGATCGAACAGCCTAGGCGATATGAAGCTTCTATAAAAGATGGAGAGGATTATTATACATTATTATCTGCCAATGAAAACGGGTTGGTGTTATTCCGAGAAACCAAAAAGTTAGACAGAAAGAAGGGTCACTTGTGGGAAATGATCAAATTGGATACTGCATTGAATGAAGAGTGGAAATACCTTCATTATATAAACATAACCTACCAGTTTTTGGGTTATGACTATAGTGATGATTATGTCTATTTATTATTTAAGCCGGGGGAATATAATGTTGATGATTGGTGGGTGCTAAAAATCAATTTATTAACAAAAGAAGCCACTGAACATAATGTAAAAAGAATTGTCCCCATAAGCTTAAGGGATTTTTCAGTCTTTGAGAATATTGCGATTTTTGTAGGTCAGGTAAATTACAGGCCTGCTATTATCATCCATGACTTTGTCAATGAAAGAACCCGGGTATTACCAGGAATTTATGGAAACCAAACAGAAATTGTGGACGTCAAAACCGATCCCATCACTAATACTATTAACGTGATCCTTAATGAAAGAGGGTATGATAGGAATTTGACCTTTACCATAAAATCATACAACAAAAATGGAGAGTTGTTAAGAAAGACTCGTTTAAAACCCGACAAGGATATCAGTTTATTAGACGGTGTTTCCACAACCTTGCCTTCGGGGATGCAATTTGTGGCTGGAACCTTTACACGTAAAAGATCAAAGTATTCGAGAGGCATGTTCATTGCCAGGTTGACTATTGATCAAGAAGAGGAAATCTCATATTATAATTATGCGGATTTTAAAAACTTTTTCAAATACATGAAGAAAAAAAGGGAAAACCGGGTAAAGAACAGGATCGCCAGAAGAAGAGAAAAGGGTAAAAAACTAAAATTCAACTACAAGGTGCTGATGCATAAAATTATCGAACGGGATGGTAATTTTATTGCAGTAGGGGAGGCCTATTATCCCAGGTACTACAGCCAAAACTCTTCTCATCGTGGATTGTATAGTTATGGTCCCGGTTATAATCCATCCTATAGTAATTATAACTTCGATGGATTCAGATATACTCATGCGGTAATTTTAGGATTCGATAAGCAGGGAATAAAATTGTGGGACAATAGTTTTGAAATTAACGATGTAGTCAGTTATCAACTGGAGCAGTATGTAAATATAAGTGTGGAAGAAGATAAGATTGTGTTATTGTATAACTACGACAATAACATTAAATCAAAAATCATTCAGGGCGACGAGGTGCTGGATGGCAAGGAAGATTACGATGTACGTCTGCAATTTGAAAAGGATCAACTAAAGAAAAACCTAGAAAATTTCGGAGGGTTGGAATATTGGTTCAACAAGAGTTTCTTTGCCTATGGTGTGCAGGAGATTCAAAATACTCTGGATGCAGATGTGGACTTGAACAGAGAAGTATTTTTTATCAACAAAATCACCTATAATTAGCCGGCCTTTTCAATTTTTAAGCAATCATTTAGGCTTAAAAAATATTCAAACTCTTTTACCTATATTTGGGGCATAATTGCTATGCAAAAGAGATTAATACTGGATAGTCGTTTGCTTGAAATAACCATCAGTCGTCTTTGCCAGCAATTAATTGAAAACCACGGAGATTTTAGCGATTCGGTCATTTTGGGACTCCAGCCCCGCGGAGTTTTATTAGCAGAAAGGATTAAATTAAATTTAGAATCTACCCTGGGGAGGGCCATAGATCTGGGTTACCTCGACACCACCTTTCACCGAGATGATTTCCGTCGAAGAGAAGTTCCAAAAAAAGCTAATCAAACCAAAATTCATTTCCTGATAGAGGACAAAAATGTGGTGTTGGTCGATGATGTATTATTTACCGGCCGATCCATCCGGTCGGCCTTGGATGCCATTTTAGCCTTTGGAAGACCCAGAAAGGTGGAATTGTTGGTATTAGTTGATAGAAAGTACAGCCGACATCTTCCCATAGAGCCTAATTATGTGGGTAAATCAGTCGATACCATGGATTCTCAAATGGTTTTAGTAGAATGGGAAGGAAAGGAAGCAAAAAACAATCGTATATGGCTAATAAACAAGGAATAGAAGATGCAATCCCTAAGCAGTAAAAACCTTTTAGGTATTAAAGAACTTCACCGAAAGGATTTGGAATTGATCTTTGAAACTGCTGACTCGTTTAAAGAGGTAATCAATCGACCCATCAAGAAAGTACCTTCTCTTCGAGATATTACAATAGCCAATGTGTTTTTTGAAAATTCCACCCGAACCCGTCTTTCTTTTGAATTGGCAGAAAAAAGATTGTCTGCGGATGTTATAAATTTTTCTTCATCATCCAGCTCTGTCAAAAAAGGCGAGACCTTACTGGATACAGTCAACAATATCCTGGCTATGAAAGTAGACATGGTGGTGATAAGGCATCCTAGCCCCGGGGCCCCCCATTTTCTAGCCAAGCATGTGAACGCCAATATTGTCAATGCTGGCGACGGTACCCATGAGCATCCAACCCAGGCATTATTGGACAGTTATTCAATTAGGGAAAAACATGGTGCACTTGAAGGCATAAAAGTTGCCATTATAGGTGACATCCTTCATTCCAGGGTCGCGCTTTCCAATATTTTTGCGCTTCAAAAATTAGGATCACAGGTCATGGTTTGCGGCCCCAATACCCTACTGCCAAAATACATTAGAGAATTGGGAGTACAGGTTGAATTGGACATTAGAAAAGCGCTTGAGTGGTGTGATGTGGCCAATGTATTACGCATACAATTGGAAAGACAAAAAATAAAATACTTCCCTTCAATACGTGAATATACGCTGTATTATGGCATCAATAAAAAACTATTAGACTCACTCAATAAAGAAATCACCATTATGCATCCTGGTCCTATCAATCGAGGGGTAGAACTTAGTAGTGATGTGGCCGATTCAGAACACGCAATCATTATGGATCAAGTAGAGAATGGAGTAGCCATTCGAATGGCGGTTTTGTATCTGTTAGCGGGAGATCCCCAAGCCTAATCCTTCAGTATATAGTGACAATTCAACCTCATTATTTTACATTTCGATATCCTTAACGGTATTTCAGATCAGCAAGTAAATTAGTAATTTTGCATTTTGAGAAACACATTAACCTTAGGAAAATATGTATTACAAATCTATAATCGAAACCATTGGAAACACCCCACTGGTGAGATTGAATAAAGTAACTAAGGGAATAGAGGGTACGGTCTTAACTAAATTGGAGTATTTCAATCCGGGTAATTCCATGAAGGACCGTGTTGCTTTGAGAATGATTGAAGATGCGGAGCAAAAAGGTTGGATTAAACCGGGGGGAACAATAATTGAAGGCACCTCTGGGAATACAGGTATGGGATTGGCACTAGTGGCTATTGCCAAGGGATATAAATGTATCTTCACCTTAAACGACAAACAATCGAAAGAAAAGATAGACATACTAAGGGCTATGGGTGCTGAAGTGATTGTTTGTCCCACCAATGTTCCTCCCGAAGATCCTAGGTCTTATTATTCAGTTGCTAAAAAGCTCAATAGTGAAATACCTAACTCCTTTTATCCCAATCAATACGACAACATGTCCAATTCCGATGCCCATTATAATACTACTGGTCCTGAAATATGGGAACAAACGGAAGGCAAGATAACTCATTGGGCAGCCGGAGTTGGCACCGGTGGATCGATGTGCGGTACGTCCAGGTATTTAAAGGAACAAAATCCCACTATTATCACCGTAGGCATTGATAGTTATGGCTCGGTTTTCAAGAAGTACAAGGAAACTGGAATATTTGATGAAAACGAAATTCATCCTTATATGACAGAGGGGATTGGTGAAGACATTTTGCCTAAAAATGTAGATTTCGATTTAATAGATCTTTTCGTCAAAGTTACCGATAAAGATGGTGCCATTATGGCTAGACGACTGGCTCGAGAAGAAGGTTTATTTGTAGGATGGTCTTGCGGTTCGGCGGTTTTCGGAGCCTTGGAATACGCTCGAGAAAACCTTAAAAAAGATGATATCATGGTGATCATTCTACCTGATCACGGTACACGATATTTAGCTAAAATCTATAACGATGATTGGATGAGTGATCATGGTTTTTTGGAAGAAAGAAGATTTGCCACTGCCAGAGATATTATTACCCATAAAGCAGGGAATGGCTCACTTTATTCCATCCCCAAAGATATGGCAGTAGAGGAGGCCATTAAAATAATGAACAAGCAGGGAATTTCACAAATCCCGGTGGTTGATCAGGAAGATTTCGTAGGTAGCCTAATCGATTCGCATGTACTGAACAAGCTTATTGACAATCCTGAATTAAAACAACGTCCTGTATCTGAAGTGATGGATGAATCTTTCCAGTTCGTAGGCCTGGACAACACCATAGATGTGCTTTCATCTTTGATTGACAGCCATCATAAAGCCCTATTGGTTCGGGATGAGCAAGACAGGGTGCACATCATCACCCAACACGACCTGCTAATGGCCATGAGCGAAAGCTAGTTTACCCCTATTATATTGGCTTAAGTAGAACCTGCATCTGATGTATCTTTGTCTTCCTGCTTAGTCATGCATCTGGATCTGAACGAATGCCTGAATTTTTCCCTTTCCTGGGGCGCCATCTTTTCCCACTTTTCCTCAAACCGTTTTCTCCATCGATGGTGGTTAGAGTGAAATACGGAACCCCGGCCTCTTCCCCATCCCCCAAATAGGATCTTGGCCAGAATTAATAAACCAATTGCTTGGATCATGGTGATTGTTGGTCCGGTGAATAGTTCAGGAATTAACCAATTCCATAGGTACATGATGATTGCACTAAATATTAAAGTGCCCGCAATCACCATTAAAACAAACTTTGTAATTCGATAAAACGCAAATGATCTCATGTTTTTAAAATTATAGGTCTTTGTAAAAATCAATTAATTTTTCCCTTAAATAAATTACCGCATACCTTTTTCGTGAAATTAAAGTATTCACTGGTACCTCTGTGAGCCTGGTGATTTCCTTAAAGCTTTTGTTTTCAAATTCATGAAAAATAAAAACCTCTTTCTGCTCAATGGGCAACTCCTCCAATGCTTCCTCCAAAGCGTCCCAGATCAACGATCTTGTGTACCGTTCATCCGGGTTTTGTGAAAGGTCGGGAAGAAGGTCATACAGTGAATAGTTTTCATCCGTTTCCGGATTCTCCTGTTCCAGGTAGGAAAAGGCAACAGGTTTTTTCTTTCTATACCAATCAATGATCTTGTTGCGGGCCACCGTGAAGAGCCAGTTGGTTATTTGATCAAGTGATTCCAGGGCTTGGATCCCGGCTGTTAATTGATAAAATACGTCTTGAAGAATATCTTCGGCATCT
>JAPUIM010000525.1 GCA_027297025.1 Bacteroidota bacterium
CTTCCAAAAGAGACGGTAGTAGTGGCCATCGGGGCATTTGGCATCACCGGTGTGGGAGGCGAAGAAATCCTATATTACACTTACTGGTGCCTGGAAAAGGGGTATGCCAGATATACAGGACCGCAAGAAGATTCAGAGGAATGGCGTTCAAGAGCCAAAGGATGGATCAGGACCATGCACCTGGATGCCTTAGCCGCCATGATTATTTATACAACCGTAACAGCCCTTTTTTACCTATTAGGCTCCAGCGTCCTACACTCTCAGGGCCGAATTCCCGAAGGGCATCAAATGATAGAGATCCTATCCGGGATGTACACAGAAACACTGGGACCGGGGGCCCGGAGTATATTTTTGGCAGGCGCCTTTCTGGTCCTCTTCTCCACCCTTTATGCGGCACTGGCAGCCTGGACCCGCCTTTTCCCGGATCTGTTTGGACAGTTGAAATGGATTGATTTCTCCAATTTGGAGATCAGGAAACGGTATGTAGCAATTTTAGCCTGGGTCTTTCCCATCATCTGGGCCATTTTATATTTATTCATAAAGCTGCCGGTTATCATGGTTTTATCTGGAGGATTTGCCGGCTCGCTGATACTTTTCCTGATTGTTTACGCCACAATCTACCTCAGGTATTACGAGAAGAAAAAACACTTTGTTCCGGGATTGGCTTATGATATTATTCTCTGGATAAGTTTCCTGTCTATTTTTGCCGTGGGAGTATATGGATTATACAAGTTGATTTAGCGATGGGCCAGGAGCCTTAATAACCTGAATCACCCAGATGGTCAGCTTTCGATCAGATGTTGGGGGAAGTTTTCTACTTTATAGCAACCTATTTGGTCCATGACCTGTTTGAGTTGAACCTTTAACAATGAAATAGTATGGTTGCCTCCCTCCTTTCCAAGGGCTCCTACACCGTACATGAATGTGCGTCCCATAAAAATAAATTTTGCCCCACTAGCCATAGCACGAGCAATATCAGGGCCTGATCTAAAGCCACTGTCAACCATGATAATTAATTTGTCACCGTATTTGGCTGCCAAATTTTTTAGAGGAACGATAGTGGATTGTCCGGCATCCAATTGCCGTCCTCCGTGGTTGGATACAATTATTCCATCTACCCCCAGGGTTATGGCCTTTTCTGTATCCTCTTCACTCACCACTCCCTTAATTACCAGTTTACCTTTCCATTTGTCTCTTAGAGAAGCTATTTTGTCTTCATTTAATTTCCCGGTAAAAGTTTGATCCATAAAAGCACCTAATCCCATCAAATTCAGATTTTTGGGCAGGTATGGTTTTAGGGTGGCAAAATTAGGCTGACCGGCCAACAATGTATTCAGCGCCCAATGTGGTCTCCCTATGATTTGCAGAATATTTTTAACCGACATTTTCGGAGGCATGGCCAACCCGTTTTTAATGTCCCGGGGGCGAAATCCAAAAGTAGGTACATCCGCCAGAATTATCAGCACCGGACACCCTGCTGCTTCTGCCCTTTTCAATAAATCATCCCTCAATTCATTTTTTAGAGGATGATAAAGCTGAAACCAGGCCCTTCCCTCAGTGATTTCTGCAATCCGTTCAATGCTACTGGTAGTCACCGTACTTGAAACAAAAGGGATATTATGTTCGAAAGCCGCTTTAGCCAATATTTCAGGTGCTTTTGGCCATATCAAACCTTGTAATCCCACTGGTGCTATTCCAAATGGTGCATCGTATTCACGCCCGAACAGGTTAGTACCCAAGTCGCATTCTGCATGTTCACTAATATACTGGGGCATCAGTTCCACAGCCTGTATATCCGATCTATTTCTGTTGAGATTAACATCTTCATTGCATCCGCCATCCAGGTATTCGAATGCAAATCTTGGCATCTTTTTTTTTGCCCGATTCCTCAAATCGTCTATCGCAGGGTATTTGGGGTTGTACTTTAATTCCATGAGAAATAGGGATTATTTCAATTCAAATATTTTATCCATCACTACCCACTTTTCTCCAGGTTGAGCCATCGGTAATCTTTCCTGATATTTCCCCATGAGTTCTTCCCATTCCTGCACTTTTAAGTTTGAAGAGTCAATTAAAAACTTTTTTTCAAACGAGAAATCATCCATGGCCTCCATAATCATAAAAAGCCGGGTGTGTAAACGATATATCTCCATTGATAAAATACCAGATTGTTTAATGCTGCCTGAACCTAAGACCAAACCTGCTTATGGTGATGGTCATATTCAGCTATAAGCTTAGGATCATTTTTTAAATCAAGTGTCAGACAATACCGTTTCATCGGTATTTTTTTCTTTTTCAGATCTGCTCTTTTTCAGAGCATAAAAAACAATTATGGCAAAACACACCATGGGTACTATAAATGCCAATTTAATACTTTGAAATGAGTCAGATACCTGGCCCTGGATCATGGTAACTATCGCGCCTCCAAGAATGGCCATGATCAAACCCGATCCTCCAATTTTGCGATCTTCATCCAAACCTTCAGATGCCATTCCAAAAATTGTTGGGAACATGAGTGACATGCATCCGGAGATACCAATCAAGGCGAAAACACCTACGTAACCCTCTCCGAATACTACCACGTTTGTCAACAAAATGGCCAATACGGCCAATATGGCCAATAATTTTTGGGGAGAAACAAAATTCATCAACCAGGTACAAACAAACCGTGAAACAATAAACAGGATCAAGCCTGCCAGATAGTAGTTGGCTGCCTGTTCTTCATTAATTGACAACTCCTGCATTACATAACGTATGGTAAAGGACCAAACTCCAATCTGCGCCCCCACATAAAAAAACTGGGCAATGACCCCCCATACATAATGACGTTTTCTAATCAATCTTTTGAAAGTCGGAACAAAATCTATCCCCTGGTTATGGTCGCTTGCCCGGGGCATTCTATAAATCGCTATCACCAGCCATAAAACAATCAGGAGAAGTGCTACGCCCACATAGGGGCCCATCACCGCTGCCAACTCCTGCTTTTGAATGGTCTCCAACTGTGACGTGGCCATTGAGCCCCGCTCTTCAGCATTCGCCTGATTGAGATTTGAAAGAATAAATATCTTG
>JAPUIM010000526.1 GCA_027297025.1 Bacteroidota bacterium
CTGCGCGAACAGTACTGGCAGGATGTGAAAGTGATTGGCGTGAATGAGGAATTGAATCTAACCTTGGAAAAAGCTTTACGGGTAGGTGATTTCTTTGAATTGGCAGAGCTCATGGTAAATGATGCGTTAGACCGTAGCGAATCGTGTGGGGGCCACTTCCGTGAAGAATACCAAACCGAAGAAGGGGAAGCCAAGAGAGATGACAACAACTACGCCTACGTGTCCGCTTGGGAATTTAACGGGGTAGGGAAAGAGGCTACTCTTAATAAGGAAGACCTGGTATTTGAAAATGTAAAATTGACCCAGAGGAGTTATAAATAGGAATTAAGTTACCTTAAAAGGGAGTAACATATTAGAAATTAATAAACATGGATCTCACTTTAAAAATTTGGCGCCAACCCAATGCCAACAGCAAAGGAGAATTTAAAAGCTATCAAGTTAAAGAAATCTCTCCTGACACTTCGTTTCTTGAAATGCTGGATATCCTCAATGAAGACTTATTGCATAACGGAGAAGATCCGGTTCATTTTGATCACGATTGCAGGGAAGGAATATGCGGGACCTGCAGCATGTTTATCAATGGACGACCCCATGGCCCTCAAAGAGGCATTACCACCTGCCAATTACATATGCGAAGTTTCAAAGATGGGGATAACATAACCATTGAACCCTGGAGGGCTAAACCTTTCCCAGTGATCAAAGATTTGGTAGTGGACCGATCCTCATTTGAGCGAATCATTCAAGCCGGAGGTTATATTTCAATCGGTACAGGTGGGGTACCCGATGCTAATGAGATCCCAATTCCCAGGAGAATAGCCAATGAAGCCATGGATGCAGCCGCTTGTATAGGATGCGGAGCATGTGTGGCAGCATGCAAGAATGCGTCTGCCATGTTATTTGTTTCGGCCAAAGTATCCCACTTGGCTTTACTGCCCCAGGGGCAAGCTGAATCCAAAGAACGGGTAGAAAATATGGTGGCCCAAATGGATAAGGAAGGATTTGGTTCTTGTACCAATACCGGCGCTTGCTCTGCAGAATGTCCCAAAGAGATCAGTTTGGAACATATTGCAAGATTGAATAGAGAATACTTCTTTGCCAAACAAAGTTCGGAAAATGTTCCGGTGGGAGATCAAGTCCACGAAGGATAATCCTAATTTTGTTCAATATTAGACCAAGACCACCACTTTGCTTCATTTCCGGGAACTAAAACCCCTGGAAATTCCATTCTTTTAAAGTCATAGCTTGCAAGCTGAGTTTTTTGTTACTATTTTTTGGCTCTACATCTTATGGACAATTTTTCCCACGACGTATTAATCATAGGGGGCGGTGGTGCTGGGTTACGGGCGGCCATTGCGGTAGCAGAAATCAATCCCAAACTTAATGTAGCGGTAATCTCAAAAGTCTATCCTATGCGAAGTCATACCGTATCCGCCGAAGGAGGGGCAGCTGCGGTGATCAAACCCGATGATAGCCTGGATCATCATGCCTATGATACCATATCGGGAGGTGATTGGTTGTGCGATCAGGATGCAGTGGAGGCTTTTGTCAATGAGGCCCCTAAGGAAATGTTGCAATTAGAACATTGGGGCTGTCCCTGGAGCCGACAAGATGATGGTACTATTGCAGTACGTCCCTTCGGAGGTATGAAAATTGAAAGGACCTGGTTTGCTTCCGATAAAACGGGATTTCATATGCTTCATACCTTATACCAAACTTCTTTAAAGTATGATCCTATTCAAAGGTATGACGAATGGTTTGTGACGAAATTAATAGTGGATGACGGCCGATGTCAGGGAGCTGTGGCCATAGAGTTAGCTACCGGCCAAGTGCAGGCCATTGCCGCCAAATCGGTGGTAATATGTACCGGTGGTTGTGGAAAGGTATTTCCCTTCACTACCAATGCCAATATTAAAACCGGAGATGGAATGGCTTTGGCCTATCGGGCGGGTGTTCCCCTAAAGGATATGGAATTTATACAATACCATCCCACCGGTCTACCTTTTACTGGAATTCTAATTACTGAAGCTACCAGGGCTGAAGGAGGTTATATGCTCAACAAGGATGGATATCGCTATCTGCAGGATTATGACTTAGGAACCCCCCAGACAGAGCCGGTATTGCGGTCCATGGAGTTAGGTCCCAGAGACCGTCTTTCCCAAGCCTTCGTGAAAGAAATGGAAAAAGGAAATACACTTGAAGGCCTCTATGGACAATTTGTGCATTTGGATATTCGCCACCTGGGAGAGAAAAAGATCAATGCTAAACTTCCCTTTGTGCGCGAACTTTGCCTGAAGTACGAAAATATAGACCCGGTTAATGAAATGATCCCAGTGCGACCGGTGGTGCATTATATGATGGGTGGTATCCATACCGACATTAATGGAGCCACTCCCCTACCTGGTTTATATGCTGCTGGTGAAACTGCTTGTGTAAGTATCAACGGGGCCAACCGTTTGGGATCAAATTCACTCACCGAACTATTGGTGTTTGGGGCCAGGGTAGGTAGTGTAGCTGCCGAATTTGCCTCAAATCAATCGGATTACACATTTGATATGGCGTATGAGTCGATAACAGAAGAAAACCATATCAAAAACCAGTTTTTCAAAGAAAAAAAGAACCAAGAAAGGATTGCCGACATTCGAAAAGAAATGCACAAAACTATGGAAGAAGGCTGCGGTATATATCGAACCGAAAATTCGCTATTGGCTTCACAAAATATCCTCACCGACTTAAAGGAAAGGTTCTCCCATGTAGCGATTGACGACCATAGTCGCACTTTTAATACCGAACTGGTAGCGGCATTAGAACTGTCGAATTTGCTTGACTTAGCTGAATCCATTGTGCAATCCGCTTTGAGTAGGAAAGAATCAAGAGGGTCGCACCAGCGCACCGATTACGAAAAACGTGACGATGAAAACTACCTGGCTCATAGTTTGGCATATCAAGAAAAAGATAATAAACCCAGGATTGAATATTTACCAGTAACTATTACTAAATGGCCACCGGGTGAACGGGTTTATGGCAGGTAAATAGTATAATGTAATGACAATAGACACATGGTATCAAAAATAACTTTAGAAGTCTTTCGCTACCGACCTGATCAAGAAACTCAACCAAGCTTTGACAGTTATGAAGTGCCTTGTGAAAAGGACTGGGTGATCCTCGATGCCTTAAATTACATTAAGGATCAGATTGACGGTACGCTATCTTACCGATGGTCCTGTCGCATGGGCGTATGTGGAAGTTGTGGAATGATGGTCAATGGAGAGCCGGTATTAACCTGTGCTACATTTTTAAATAAATTTTTACCAGGTCCGGTGAAAATAGAACCTCTGGAACACTTTCCAGTGGTGCGGGACCTTATTATCGAAATGAGTGATTTTATCGGCAAGCTGCAAAAGGTGAAACCCTGGATTGTGAGGAAAGAAGAAAAATCCTTGGAAGATGGTGAGTATATCCAAACTCCTGAGCAGCTGGGGGATTATAAACAGTACAGCATGTGTATCAACTGCATGCTCTGTTACTCTGCTTGTCCGGTTTATGGATTGGAACCTGAATTTGTAGGTCCGGCAGTTATTGCTTTGGCCCAACGTTATAACCTGGATAGCAGGGATCAAGGAAAAGGAGAAAGAGAAGAAATTCTTTCCCAGGATGATGGTATCTGGCAGTGTACTTTTGTAGGCGAATGTTCCGAGGTCTGTCCTGAAAATGTGGATCCGGCTGGAGCCATTCAAAGATATAAGGTTGCTGCCACTAACAATTGGTGGAAATCATTATTAATGCCATGGGGAAAAAGTGAGTAATATTTAATTGATGAGCCATGTTTAAAAGCAGTCGTTTCCCCATTTATTATAAAGGTCACCCCCGAATGTTTGTTAAAGATAAACCTATATTCTGGTGGGCACTAAAATGGGTTCACGCACGTTTTATTATTCGCGAACTCACCAGTGTACCGGTGGCCTTCTATGCTATCATATTAATTTTGCAGATCAGAGCCCTAAGTTTGGGACCGGAAGCTTACGCCAATTTCACTAATTGGTTAAAAACGCCATTGTCACTTAGCTTACACGTGATTTCCTTCTTATTTGTAATATACCATAGTGTTACCTGGTTCAATTTAGCTCCCAAAGCAATTGTGATCAGAATTGGCAAAAATAGGATACCAGGATTGGTCATTACAGGGTTAAATTACGTGGCTTGGGCTATATTTTCGGTGGCTATTGCATGGCTATTTTTAAACCTGGACAATTTGATGTAGGATGAAAAAGAGTTCAGAACCATTTTGGTGGGCGTTATTTGGAGCTGGAGGGGTGATATCCGCTTTGTTCATACCGGTAATATTGTTTATTCAGGGGTTAGCTATACCTTTGGGTTGGATTGAATCTCCCAATTATCAGCATCTTTATCAACTATTTGGTTCGCCGGTGACCAGGTTGTTTTTACTTGCCCTTATCAGTTTATCACTATTACACTGGGCCCACCGCTTTCGCTTTACCCTCTACGATGGTTTACAAGTAAAACATCTTAACGTACTCATCGCCATTTTTTGTTATGGAGGTGCTATACTGGGCAGTTTGGCAGCCGGTTACTATTTGTGGTTGATTTAGGATCAATTCTTATCTGGCCGGAAAACCAACTAAATTATCTTAATTCTAGTCAATCCCATCGGGTTATTTTATCTTGGTAAAAGAAGATGCTAAATAAGTTTATATATTTTTTACCAATTCAACTTCTTATCAACAATTTTAGGAAGAACCAGATATTATTGATCTATTGGTTGCTCTTATTTGCGGTGGTAACTAACAATTTTGGTAAGATTCTGGGGATCCCGTATCTGTTTCTCGATCCTGAATATTTGAACAAAGTGGATTTTTGGAGTTTTTTCATCATGGGGGCAGTCATAGGGGGTTTCACCATGGCCTATAACATCACCGGATACATTATTGATGGTCATCGGTGCAGTTTTTTAGGAGCCATGAACCAACCTTTTACCAAGTTTTGTATCAACAATAGCATCATTCCAATTGCTTTTCTCATTGTTTATATCGTTGCCATTACCAAATTTCAAATCAATAACGAGTACAATAGTGTAGGTGATATTTTAGAAAAGATACTAGGTTTTATAGCCGGATTCATGTTTATCCTGATGCTGTTATTTACTTATTTCAATTTAACTAACACCAATTTATTCAAGGTGATTGCCTCCAATGTTGACCGCCAGTTAAAAAAAGTTCCGGTAACCAGGTTCAATGTGATGCAACGGTATTATGCTGATCGAAAAAGGAAAATCAGGGTAGAAAGCTATTTAGATTTTCCCTTTAGAATAAAGCTCATTGGCGAGGAACAAAAATTTTACGCCAAGTACGATAGGGAAGCAATCATAAAGGTTTTTGATCAGACTCATTTAAACTCCGTGATCATAGAGTTATTCATATTCTTCCTTATTCTGGCTTTAGGGATTTTTAGGGAGTTACCCTTATTTCAGATTCCAGCTGCCGCCAGCGTAGTATTACTACTTACCATTCTAGTGATATTCACCGGTGCTATTTCATTTTGGTTTAGAGGGTGGTCCATAACAGCAGTGATCGTTTTCTTCATTTTGCTAAATATCTTTTCTAAAACTGATCTTTTTACCGGAAAATATCATGCCTTTGGTCTAAACTATAACACAGAACGAGCGAAATATTCAAGGCAGTCAATAATTTTCTCTAACAATATTAAAAATATCCATGAGGATAGATTGATCACATTGGAGATTTTAAACAATTGGAGAAAAAAATTTCCGGATAATCGCAACCCTAAAATGATTTTCATATGCGCTAGTGGTGGAGGTTTGCGTGCCACCACTTGGACTATGCGTTCACTACAAATGGCGGATAGTATTTCCCAGGGTAAATTGATGAAACATAGTATCCTGATAACTGGCGCTTCAGGTGGGTTGGTGGGGGCTTCCTATTTCAGAGAATTGAGTTTGCGTAAACTTCAAGGCGAAAGTGTCGATCCCTACTCTCAAGAATATTTGAATAATATTTCAAAGGATAATTTAAATTCCATTGTTTTTACTCTCCTTGTAAATGACTTATTCATTAGATATGGACACCTGGAATATAACGGTTTAGAATATGTAAAAGGGCGAGGTTACGCCTTCGAGCAGCAACTAAATATTAATACGGATTATATCCTG
>JAPUIM010000527.1 GCA_027297025.1 Bacteroidota bacterium
ACCACCATCAATATCCCAACCCAAAAGAAACCAGCGAATCAACTATTTTACTCATGCCTGCCTGGGATGAGGGAAAATATCTTGGAGTTAAAATTGTGACCTTATCGCCAAATAATAAGAATTACGACCTTCCTTCCATCCAGGGACTTTATGTATTGTTTGATTTACCCACAGGCACTCCTATTGCCATGATTGATGGTAAAAAATTGACCACTAAGAGGACAGCGGCAACCTCGGCACTGGCTTCCGGTTATCTCTCGAATCCGGAAAGTAAATGCCTATTAATGATTGGTAATGGTGCGCTAGCACCGGAATTGATTAAGGCACATATATCAGTAAGACCTATAAAAGAGGTTTACATCTGGGGGAGAAATATCGAGAAGTCCCTGCAACTCATAGATAGTCTGGATTACCCCCAAATATCCTTCAGCGCTATCGAAACTTTGGATGAAAAAATAGCTGAAGTGGATATTATAAGCTGTGCAACCCTAAGCCAGCACCCTCTGATCTTGGGAAAAGCGCTTAAACCCGGTCAGCATTTGGATATGGTAGGATCATTTAAACCCGATATGAGAGAAATGGATGATGAAACCATAATCAAAGCTGATATTTATGTAGATACTATGGAGGGTTCAACCAGGGAATCTGGAGATTTGGTCATTCCACTAAAAAATGGAATTTTAAAAACAGAGGATATAAAGGCCGAATTATCAGAGTTGGTTAAAGGTCTAAAAAAGGGAAGAACTTCTGCTGATCAAATTACCTGTTTTAAATCAGTTGGGCACGCATTAGAGGATTTAGCCGCAGCAAGCCTGGCTTATGAACTTTCAATACATGACGATCTTAATGAATAACAAGAAAATCAACCAAAAAATGAAAAATCTATTTTCTTACATTTTAGGCTTTAGCCTAGTTTGTTTAGCCACACTTACTCACGCTTCAACTTTTTTTTATGATGACACCGGAAACAAAACGGTTCAGCATGATAGTACAGAGAGGAGGCAACTGTTTAATGGTAAGGATTTAACCGGGTGGAAACATGTCGGGGATGGGTATATGACTGTTGAGGACGGCATTATTCAAACGCATGGAGGAATGGGCCTTTTATATTGGACCGGGGAGAAATTTGGAAACTGTACCATTCGTGTGGTTTTCAGAATGCGGGACGAAAATAGCAACGCCGGCTTTTTTATTCGAATACCTATTGAGCCAAAAGAGGCATGGATGCCGGTTTTTTATGCCTACGAGGTTCAGATTGATAATCACCCCGAGCTTTCTGATGAAGATGAATACCACTCAACAGGAATGCTGTATGCTTTCACAAAACCCCTTGCCATTGCCTGGAAACCAGGCCCAGAGTGGAATACATTTGAAATCACCCTGGATGGAGACCGTACCATAATTTTGTTGAACGGTGTAAAAGTGACTGACTTTAAGGAAGGGGATCCGGTTCCTCCGCGTAAATTTGATTTTGAACCCTTTCACGGGGTCCGGCCAGAATACGGGTATGTTGGATTGCAAAACCACGGTGAACACGATGTTGTGTTTTTCAAAGAAATATCGGTAAAACCACTGAAAAAAGATGCTAAGTGAGAAGGTTATTCAAATAAATATTAGTACGCCAATAAATATTTCAACCAATTTTAACCATGAAAGCATACAAAAAAACAAACTCATTCGGTATATCAAGGAGGAAATTTGTAAAAATAGCATCATCAGGAACTGCCGCTTTTTCAATCATCCCAAGTTATACCTTGAGTGGGCTGGGACACGTTAATCCAAGTGATAAATTATATATTGCTGCCATAGGCTGCGGTGGAGAGGGTGAAAATGATATTCATCATTATGCCAATGCTCCTAATAAAAATGCTGTGGTCTCTTTCCTATGCGATGTAGATGATCGTATGGCAGCTCCTCTGATAGAAGAATTTCCAAAAGCGAAATTTTATTATGACTGGCGGGAATTGTTTGACAAGGAAAGTAAGAATTTCGATGCAGTTTCCGTAGCAATTCCAGATCATAATCACGCTATTGTAGGACTCGGGGCCATGCAATTGAATAAGCATCTATATCTTCAAAAGCCGCTTTCACACGATATATATGAAGCTCGGATACTAACTGAAGCAGCAAATAAATATAAGGTAGTTACCCAAATGGGCGACCAGGGTGCCTCCAGCGATGGTATGTTTACATTAAGGGAATGGATAGAAGCCGGGCTTTTAGGAGAAATAGAAAAAGTATACTGCTGGACAGACCGTCCTGTATGGCCACAAGGAATTCCCTGGCCAGACAAACACCCTAATGTGCCCAAGGAACTCAAGTGGGACTTATGGCTGGGTACAGCTGAATATACGGAATACATTGACAATTTAGTTCCATTTAACTGGCGTGGGTGGTGGAGGTTCGGAACCGGCGCTTTGGGTGATATGGGATGCCACATTATGGGCCCTCCATTCAAATTACTGGAATTGGGTTATCCTTATGAAGTTTCAGGTAGCGCAAGTACGGTTTACGATGGCATTTTTTCAGAGGCTAATTTTCCCCAAAGCGGACCTGTATCCAGTTCCATTCGTTTTAAGTTCAATCTTAAAAATGGGAAAAATCTTGATCTCTATTGGATGGATGGAGGAATTACTCCTGAGCGCCCTCACGAATTAGATCCTGATGTTAATATGAATGATGTATTGGGTGACTGGCCCGGCTTAAATGATTTTGAAGGTAGCACCTTGTTTGTAGGAACCAAAGGAAAAGCTGCCTGCGGATGGGGGGGGCGAAATCCACGACTCTTGCCACTAGTCCTAAACGATGAAATCAATATTCCTCAAAAGTATCCTCGTGTAGCAGGAGATATGGACGGTCATTGGTGGCAGTGGGTCGATGCCTGTATTGCTGGATATGGAAATGCAGCAGTGTCCTCACCTTTTGTTGGCTATGCAGGCCCTCTTACCGAGACCGTATTGATGGGTAATCTGTTATTGCGCAGTTTCAATATTCGGAAAGAGATAAAGAGGAGTGATCCGGTGTACGGTGAAATGACTGGATATCATTACCCAGGCAGATATATCTCTCATGAATGGGATGCGGAAAATATGAAAGTGACCAACTTCGAACCCGCGAATCAATTTGTGAAAAGAGAGTATAGGAAAGGGTGGGGAGAGCTAAAATTATAGTGATGGGGATCATCTGCACTAAAGGACATTCTCGTCTAATCAGAATATATTTTAGGAGGGAGATATCTCTAGATAAACCAGATCCCCTACAACAGGCACAAATAAGGCAGTCACAAAATTAATGTAACTGCCTGATTATCACCGCTCCCCCTGCTGGTTTGTTATCGAACCAGTTCAAGGAGGATTTAGCCAAAATCTACGAATTAAAGCCCTATGTGGGGCTTATTGATATAAATGCTCATATAGCACTGGAAACTGAAAAAGAAGTACAGAAGAGGCAGCAGAGATTCGAAAATCTAAATTTTTGGGGCAAAAGGACTGATTTTGCCAGAAGCTTCTATATCCCTTACTAGTATTAAACCATAAAGACGGATAGTAAGGGATTCACTAAAACAATGGAAAAACAGTGGGAAAATTTCGAGCATGTGTCTAAGCTAGAAGTAGGATGATACTCCAAATTGTATGCCTCCAATTGACGCAGGCGGGTTTCCAAGAATATCTTTTTGCCGCATATACCGATAATTTAGACGGATTACCGTTTGAGCGACAGGTCTGAAGCTTATAGCCGGGACAACCGCCCAGAGATTATCTCCGATTTTATCCCCGGTTTCCTTGAAGATTCCGACATTCCAATCTACATACTCCAGCCTGAAAGCGATATTGAGTGTGGCCTTATTAAATCCGAATAATTTTCCTCGCAGCACTGGTTGCACAAAATCAATAAAACCACCTTTCTGTTTATCACCATATTGTTGCGTGAACGTTTCAGGTACATCCACCTTTACCCATGCCCATTCGCCCACAATGTACGTATTGATCAAAGGTAAGGTGGAATTGAAGTCTATAGCAAAAACATCTAATCGCCTCTTCTCATCCAGCACCAAACCATCTTCTTCATAGGTGTTATAAATTCCTCCCATGTAGGAAAGACCTATCTCCCCGATTTTATTATTTCCCACAGCAACTTTTCCTGTAATAAGGGGCTCACCATTACTACTTTCTTCAAATCGTTCGCTACTTTGTTTTGTTGCCGGAAGGAAGGTCCTGTTTTCAGAATTGTTAATGATTGAATTATCAAAACCGTTGGTCAGGTAGGCTTCATAGCCAAAGGCCCATTCATCGGCATAGTGCTTACCATAAAATCCAAAACCTACGTTGCTCCAGGTAGCTGGTAGCATCTCGGTCATGGCAATCGGTCGATCCACAAACTCCCATTTTGGGCCATCATGGTTTTGATTGAATGCTCCGATAGGGTTCATTACAATCCCTCCCCGCAGATTAAGCAAAGGATGAAATGCAAAATCGAGGGCTGCAAACTCAATGGATACTTTATCTCCACCTTCTTCAAATTCTATTTCCGAAAGAAATTTAATCCTCCGGTGAATGGAAGAGGCTACAAACAGGGTCATCCTTGGGATTCTGAAAGTATGTCCTTCTGTCACGCCATCCTCACCAATATATTGATAGTCTGCTTCAACATATCCTCCAACAGAAACAGGTAACTTCCCTATCTGCAAAAATGGTCTGTTGTAGATAGCATCCATATTCATGCCTTTTTGTGCTGCAGTATCAACGGGAACCCGTTTCAGAAGTGTACTGTCGATCTGGGCCTTCGCGGTTAAGCTAAATGAAAAGACTGTTATAATTAATAGAAGTTTATTCATGTCAGGTCTATTTTTAAAATTCTCTTTTCAACAAGCACATGCAAAGTTCTGAGGGCAGTATCAGCAGGACCTTTTATTACTTCTCCCGTCTTAGTGAATTCACTTCCATGCCCTGGACATTGCAAACGATCCCCGAATACCTGCAATTCCGTACCCTGATGGGTACATTTCATTAGCAAAGCCCAATATTCAGAGGCAGACTGTCTGTACACACAAATGGGATACTTTAATTCATCGTGCTGCACTATTACATATTTTCGAAACTTCTTTTTCTCTTTTTTGGTCACTTCAAACGCATCAAAAGGAATTTCCAGGAACGAGTCAGTGAGTGTTCCGTTTAAGTATTTAGCGCCTGCACAGCTTTCTAAAAGGGATGCGGTTCCGATCAGGCCCAAACATCCAAAACCACATGTTTTTAAAAACTCTATCCGATTCATGAGAAATTCATTATAACGATTCAAGAAATTTGAGAATTGCCCCTTTTTCGGATTCGGTAAGCTCCTGAAACCGGTCCCGACTATTTTGTGCCTCACCCCCGTGTAATAAAATGGCTTCTTCTATGCTGAGGGCTCTTCCATCATGTAGCAGGAAAAATTCTCCTCCCTGTGAATTCGGGGAAAGTCCCAGCCCCCATAAAGGAGGGGTCCGCCACTCATAAGTTTCCGCAGAGCCTTCGGTTGCCCCATCATCCAGTCCTGGCCCCATATCATGTAGTAACAGATCCGTATAGGGGTAGAAAGTCTTATTTGATAAAGCTTCAATATCTGACTGAGGGGATGTCCATTCTGGTATATGACATGAGGCACATTGAATGGTACTGAAAAGTTGTTTGCCCTGGACGACTTGACTTGCGTCTGGCGTGCGTTGTATTGGCGTTTTCAGAGTTCTTAAGTAAAATACAACATCGCGGATTGTCTGGTCGCTTACTTCAGGGTCGGTTGTCAATCCTGTTGAGACATCGATTGGCTCAAAAATAGAAGTTACTCCAATATCCTGGTTGTAGGCGCCCACGGTCTGTTGCAGTAGATCTATGGCTGCTGCTTTCTTGCCAAACCGTCCGATATATTTTCCATTCAGCGATTGATGAAACCATTGAGGAATGAAAAAATCAGGTGGTGTGACATAATTGGGTACTCCGGATATACCATCACCATCCAAGTCTGCAGGGTCCGCCATATCCAATATCTGCTGATCAGTTAGGGCAGCTAAAAGGCCAAGGCCGGTGACAGCAGGTGGTGTAAATTTCATGAAAGGGACTCCCTCAGGAATGGTTTCCGGTTCATGTCCGGGAATTGCCCTGTTTTGTAGTTGTGGCCCCCCTATTGATAAATCCGGTGGTGTATCCGGTTGAGTTTGGCCGAACCGGGTCAGCGTAGTAAAGGGATGTCCTTTACCATCCCCTGCATGGCAACTGCCACATGAAGTAGCTACAAAAAGAGGCCCTAAACCATTTCCAGCAAAAAATACTTCATCGCTAAAGGCAATGTCACCTTCTAAAAACTGAGCCTGTTCCGCGTTTGAAAGTCCCTCAATTGGCCCATCAAGTAATTCACTCTCTTTCGGAGCTTCAGGTATAATATCCTCGCAGGAAAAACATAACAGAAGAATAAAAGCAAGTGAAAGAATATTCAGATTTATAGTCATCATAAAAAATATTTATACAAATCTAATAATAAGATTAGACAAATAAAACTTTTCAAATTAGTATAATAATATTAGTTTTGTTTTATGGTCACCAGTACAGAAGAAAACTATTTAAAGGCTATATACAACCTAAACCTTGACCGTAACGGTAAGGGATTGGGAACTAACGAATTGGCAGATTATCTACAAATAACACCCGCAACAGCATGCCAGATGCTCAAGAAGCTGAAAAAAAAAGGACTCATAAGCTATAAAAAATATGGAGGAATAGCATTAAATGATTCAGGTCGAGAGGTGGCAATCCTTGTGTTTAGAAAGCACCGATTGTGGGAAACGTTTTTATACGTGAAACTGGAATTTACCTGGGATGAGATTCATGAAGTGGCGGAACAACTGGAACATATCAAATCCAAAAAGCTCGTAGACCAATTGGATAAATTGCTGGATTATCCTGAATATGATCCCCATGGAGATCCTATTCCAAAGGCCAATGGTGTATCTCGAACAGCTTTTAAAAAGACTTTATTCAATGCCGAATTGGGGAAAACTTACAAAATAGTTGCTGTAAAAGATAGTTCCTCTGTATTTCTTCAATACGCCACAGAAATTGGAATAGGTATAGACGTGGAAATTTTGACCAAATCGAGGCGTGATTTTGATGGATTTATGGAAATTGAAATAGGGGGAGTTATCAGAACAATTTCGCCTAAGGTGGCCGAGAATGTATATGTGGATTGATGGCAAAAGATGCCAGCGGTTGCTTAAAAAAGCTAACTTGAATTGATAACAGACTAATCGAGCTCTCAAACAGGTGATCATCACTCAGGAAACCCCACCTTATCCAACATCTCCTGCCAGCGGGGATCACTTAGTTGACGCTGAGTCATCTTCCAAATTGATTTGGTACTTAGGGTTTTCAATCAATGCCTTGAAAGCATCCAATTCCCTTAATGGGTCCCAGAACGGATCTATTTTCAGCAGTTCAACTGATATGTAGCCATATTGCTGAAGCAAGAACTCAAGTTTGGCTATAGCTTCATCATACTCCCCAATCATCATCAGAATCCTTGCCATATCCAACTCCCGGTAAAATCCTCTAAGGGCATCGACAGAGATATTTATGATGGCCAAGGCCTTGTTGCCAGCTGCCATAGCTTCTTCGGTTTTACCCAGCCCGGCGTAGACAATGCCCAATGAACTATAGAGACGGGAATCATCCGGTAATTCGCTCAGCTTATCTTCTAAAACCTGCCTGGCCTCCTGAAAGTGTTTTTTTGCTAATTCCCTGTCA
>JAPUIM010000528.1 GCA_027297025.1 Bacteroidota bacterium
CAACAGGTGCTTGGAAAGACCGGCCACTACCGGTGGATGGCATCGATAACTTCTTGAATCGTGGACTGGTCTATCAAAATCCCCTGGTTTACTGGTTCAACCATTACCATGAACCCAATTATTCAGATCGTCAATATGAAATTCATGACAATGCCCTGGTAGTGGGAGGTGGTTTGGCTTCATTGGATGTGGTAAAAATACTGATGATTGAAACCGTACAGCGGGTATTGAAACAACGTGGTCATGAGGTAAGCATGTTTACTCTTGACCGCAGCATCCATAAAGTATTGGATGATTTAGGGTACACTCTGGATTCGCTGGGACTGAAGGGATGCGTCTTGTGCTACCGCCGTGGAGCTGCAGATATGCCGCTGTCCCCACTCCCTGCGGAAACAGCTGAACAAAAGGAAAAATCCAGGGCAGTTAGCCAAAAGATCTTAGATAATTTTCAAAACAAGTACCTTTTTCGATTTGAACCTTTTCTAGTGCCTGTAGATAAGATAGTAGACGGTGATAGGCTGGGAGGATTGGTTTTCCAGAAAACCAAACTGGAAAATGGAAAAGTGATCGCTATTCCCAATACCGAGACAGAATTTAACTCACCTCTGACCATCTCTTCCATTGGCAGCCTTCCCGATCCTATTCCCGGAATTCCCTCTGTGGGATCGGTTTTTAAGATTGTGGACTCAAAAACCTGTCAAATTGAAGGATATGATAATGTTTATGCTTTGGGAAATGCAGTAACCGGCCGGGGCAATATTGCTGAATCTCAAAAACATGGAAAAAAAGTCTCCCTGGAAGTAATGGAAGCCCAATTGGATTGGCTGGAGGATGATCTCAAACAACTACTGAGGGACCAGGAAGCAATAATCGATGAAAATGTCAATCAGATCATAAAGAAAATCAATATAGAGAAACCGATGCCCGATCAGGTTATTAAATCCATTTTAGATCGCACCAAAAAATTACAGGAAAAAGCGGGTTATGACGGTCACTACGCCAATTGGGTTAAAAAACACCTACCGCTAAGGTTGGAAGATATGTTAGAGAAATAGCGGTCAACTTCTCTGACCGGGTACAAGATTTTTAAATACTCGCTCCCTGGTATTTAGGCAGCCAAAATTGGAACGCAGCGCCCTCATTGGGTTTGCTGATCACCTTGATAGTGGAATCGTGGAGTTCCAGTATCTTCTTTACAATGGCCAGACCTAAACCCGCGCCACCACTGGATTTGGTGGAACTAGCCTGTCTATATCTTTCGAATATGAAGGTTTGCTCGCTTTCCGGTATACCTGGTCCTGTATCCTTTACCATCACTTGTACATCTTCTTTGAGAGGTTTAATTTCCAGAGTTATTACCCCTCCTTGGGGGGTAAATTTTAGGGCGTTGTCTAAAAGATTTTGAAGGGCACGTTCCACCAAGCCTATGTCTGCAAAAACCAATGGAGTATTTTTGTCGATATCAATTTTAAGTACCAGTTCCTTTTTTTTAGCCAGCATCTGATAATTAGTATATAGATCCAAGGCCAATTCTGTAATCTGGAATGGTTCTTTTTGAGGCTTGGTTTGATCCGCCTCCAATTGGGAGTACTCAAAAAGTTGTGCCACCAATCTAGATAGCTTTCCGATACTTTCCTGAATAATTTGAAGGTACTTGGCCTTTTCCTGTTCACTTAAATTATCTTTTTTCATTTGCAGTGTTTCGATATAACCTTGCATCAATGAAAGAGGGGTCCGTAAATCGTGGGACACATTGGCAATCAGATCCCGTCGTAGTCTCTCCACCGATTTTAATTGGTCAATGTTTTCCACAATGGTATCCGCCATTTCATTGAAGGTAGTGGCCAAAACCAATAAATCAGTTTGGGAGGTTATAGATAATCTTGAATTTAGATCACCTTCTTTAAATCTCCTCACCACGTAAATAATTTCCCTCAGGTTTTTGGTAAGATACCATATAGATAACAGACCAATTCCTGCTGCAAACAGGATGGTGATTACAGCGGCCCCCACGCCCAACCGTATGAAATAACTGGCAAAAAGACTTTGGTATATTTCTTCAAACTCTTTACCCGCCAAAATTATATAGATGTATCCTTCCTGACCCTGAATGGTGAAATGAGCAGCAGAAAAGATCTTTTTTTCTGCCGGATTTCTGGGATTATCACCTAATATATAAGCACTTCCATCACTTGCTATGAATTCCTTGATAGGCGAAAGCGAAATTTTGGTAGAGGTGGCATCCGATGCATCATGGTCCAACACCACCGAATATAACACGGTGCCAGTTTTATCCAGTAAATAAACTTCAATACCTCTATTCACCGCCATCATATCGTGCATGATATCTCCAAACAATGATTTGTTTACCCTTCCATCCTCAAGAAAAGGCGAGGCATCTTGGAATTTTTCATTGATCAGGTGGTTAGCCACTTTGGCATTGAGTTTTTGGGTAGTTTCCTGGAAGTACTTATTTGTAAAATAGACAGTGATCAATATATATACAGCCCCTGCCAAAAGTATGATCAACAAAAATGTGATGGATAATTTACCAATAAGTCTATTGGATAATAGATTAGTTATCATATGCTTCTTATTGGTCCAATTCTTCGTTGAATTTATACCCAACACCCCAGGTGGTTAGAATGTATTGTGGATTGGCCATATCCGGTTCAATTTTAGCCCGCAATCGATTAATATGTGAATTAACAGTATGTTCATAACCTTCGAAATCATACCCCCAGATCAGGTTGAGCAGCCTCGACCGGTTATAACTTCTTCCAGGATTGGTTGCCAGAAGAACCAATAATTCAAATTCTTTAGGAGACAATTCTATTCTATCATTACCTACCATGACTTTCCTTTTATCCACATCAACCGTAAGATCACCAATAGTTAATACCAGGTTTTCATCAGAGATCAAGCTTTCCTTTATCATTTTAGTACGCCGAAAAATCGCTTTTACCCGGGCAATAAATTCCCTGACACTAAATGGTTTGGTTAAATAATCATCGGCTCCTATTTCAAGTCCCAGTACCTTATCGATTTCTTCCGATTTTGCCGTAAGCATTAAAATAGGGGAATTTATTTTATTGGCTCTGATTTTTTGACACACTTCAATGCCGTCCATCTTGGGTAACATAATATCCAAAATGATCAAGTCGGGATTTTCCGATAATGATTTTGCCAATCCGTCTTCCCCATCATAGGCCTTAGATATCTGACAAGATAGATCTCGCAAATGAATCTCCAGTAATTCAACCATTTCCTTATCATCCTCTACGATTAAAACCTTCTTCATTGGTTTTTGTAATTGATAAACAAAACAGCGATCAAATTATCACAAAACCATCACAAAAATCATAAGTTTTTTCACCGGCATTGTTGGTACCAGTTACTTATCATCTGTACTAAGTTATAAAAATGAACATTCAATGTATCATTTCATGTTTATAAAATGTTGATTATCAATCACCTAATTGTTTATAGGTGTATTCCTGAATTTTAATTTTCTCTGTGATAAAAAAATGATAATTAGATGATCAAATGGCAACATTTGTCTCGTTGATTTGTCCTGTAACATTAAAAACAATTCCAGACATGAAAAAAACAATACTAGACATGAAGAAATTGATTTGGTTAAATTTTTTGTTTGTGGCCTTTATTTTAGGCGCATGTGGTAGTGATGATGAGGGTACTGGCAGTCAGGACCTGCAACTTTCCATTGCTGGATTAACCGACTTAGGCAATGATTTTGCCTATGAGGGTTGGTTGATTCTAGATAGCGGTCCGGTAACTACCGGCGTCTTCTCAGTGGATGCTAATGGAAGTTTATCCCAAACTTCATTTACAGTTGATCCTGCAAATGTAACCAATGCAAGTGCGTTTGTGCTTACCATTGAACCGGTTCCCGATAGTGATCCCACTCCCAGTGCTGTCCACATTTTAGCAGGAGATATCAGCAATGGACAAGCCAATTTAAGTGTTGGTCACGCTGCTGCTTTGGGGGATGATTATAGTAGTGCCAGTGGAACTTATATTCTGGCCACCCCTACCAATGGCGAGGATAACGATGAAAACAGCGGTGTGTGGTTTTTAGACGCCACTCTAGGTCCTGGGGCAGGACTTAATTTGGCGGTTTTACCAGCAGGTTGGAAATATGAGGGTTGGGCGGTTATTGATGGCCAACCGGTAAGCACCGGTACCTTTACCCTATTGGATCAAGCAGATGAAAGTGATGTCTTTAGTGGAGATCTAGCGGGACCTCCATTTCCAGGAGAAGATTTTCTGATGAACGCTCCCGGGGGACTTACTTTTCCTACTGATCTTGCCGGCGCCACTATTGTCATTAGTATAGAACCTGATCCAGATAACAGTGAAACACCATTCTTATTAAAACCTCTGGTTGGCGAAGTCTCAGCAGATGCAATAGACCATACGCCTTATAACATTAATCTGAATCTTGCCTCGTTCCCCAGTGGATCGGTATCGACAAACTAGGTTTTTAATGAATTTATTGTGAAATTAAAAATATGCAAGGCATAGCCAGATATGGAATTTTTGTATCCATTGTAATCAGTTGGTCGCAAATTCTTATCAGTTGTATAGGGACCGATATACTAGAGGTGGTGACGGTAGAACCGGAACTTCGAATAACCACCCCCTTTTCTAGTATAAAAGTTGGAGATGAGGTTCAATTCGAAGCAGTTTATTTCAATGACCTTGGAAATGTAGAGGAAGCTGATATTCTTTGGTCCTCCAGCGACAATAATATTATTACAATTGATAATCAAGGTCTGGCTATGGCCTTAAATCCCGGCAATGTGTTGATTTCAGCTAGCTATTTGGAACTTATCGA
>JAPUIM010000529.1 GCA_027297025.1 Bacteroidota bacterium
TGGAGGCCTGATCGTCGCCAAAGGGCCACCTTCCGATTTCCGTCGAACAACTGGCCTAACAGCTGATTATTTAAATGGTAAAATAAAGATTGAAATCCCGAAAAATCGCAGAAATGGGAACAGTAAATTCATTTACTTAAAAGGGGCTACTGGCAATAATTTAAAAAACCTTTCAATAAAATTACCATTGGGGAAAATGATCTGTGTTACAGGTGTATCAGGAAGTGGAAAATCAACCCTTATACACGATACCTTATTTCCCATACTAAATAAGCACTTTTACAGGTCCAGAAAAGAGCCCATGCTTTACGAGTCAATCACAGGCATTACCAATGTTGATAAGGTAATTGAAGTGGACCAATCACCCATAGGAAGGACCCCAAGGTCAAATCCAGCAACTTACACTGGTGTGTTTACATTTATAAGGTCTCTGTTTGCACAATTGCCAGAGGCAAAGATCAGGGGTTACAAGCCCGGGAGGTTTTCGTTCAATGTAAAAGGTGGGAGATGTGAAAATTGCCAAGGTGCTGGGCTCAAGCTCATTGAAATGGACTTTTTGCCCAATGTCCATGTTCATTGTGAAACTTGTAAGGGAAAGCGGTATAATCGTCAAACCCTGGAAATCAGGTTTAAAGGGAAATCCATATCTGATGTTTTGGATATGACAGTTGAGGAGGCAGTTACATATTTTGAAAACCAACCCTCGATATTAAGAAAGATCAAAACCCTTTTTGATGTAGGACTAGGATACATCACCTTGGGGCAGCATGCCACTACACTTTCCGGGGGGGAAGCCCAGAGGGTCAAATTATCAACAGAACTTTCAAAAAAAGATACCGGCAAAACATTTTACATCCTTGATGAACCTACTACCGGCCTGCATTTTCAGGATATTCAGCACCTGCTGGATGTATTGAATAAATTAGTAGATAAGGGCAACACTGTCTTAATAATTGAACACAATATGGACGTAATTAAGGTTGCTGACTACATTATTGATCTGGGGCCTGAAGGTGGAGAATTGGGAGGTTTTGTAATCGCAAGCGGAACACCTGAAGAAATCATTAAGGAAAAAAGAAGCTATACCGGCAAATACTTGAAAAAAGAACTGGTATAAATAGAAGGAAAGTGCCACCTTATGCAGCACTTTCCACTCAACCAAAACATTGAAAATTATCAACTATGAATTAATTGCAACTAAACAACAAAATATCATACCGAAAAAGTTCAATTAAATTGAAAAATAATTTCAACTGGTTATTTTAAACTAAGTTCTTGCTCATCAACTGTTTAATCTGAAAAGGGATAGTTATTCATCAAATTTATTTACTTAATTTTAACCCGACAAAGGCGGTGAAAGTTCAATTCCACAACCCTTGTGGCGATTCCGATTGAAACCCCGTTGCTAGCGGGGAGGTAATTCATTGTTGAAAGTTGAAACTGAATGACGAAAAAGAAGCTATACTGGATATTTCAGATCGGGGGATGGTCTCTATATATTTTATTGACCATCATTTCCGGATCCATGTTTACTGAAGACAAACTTACAATACCAGGCCTTGTATTATTCATTATGGAAGGATTGTCTTTCTTATTGATTACGCATGGCTACAGGTATTTAATTATTAAAAAAAACTGGCTGGCCAAAAGTATGCGAAACCTTATTCCAAAAGTTGTTTTAAGCACATTGGTGATGGGGTTCGCAGTATACAGTATTAGAGTAATGGTTTCCTATATTTTAGGTATTTTCAATTTTGAATTATTGAATATTACTAATATTCTTGGACTAACTTTCACCAATGCTTTAATTTTATTTCTGTGGTCACTTTTTTATTTTATATACCACTACTTTGAAAGATTCAATGTATCCCTTAAATATGAAGCGGCCTTAAATGAAATAGAATTAAATAGCTTAAAGTCACAGCTTAATCCACATTTTATCTTTAATGCCCTAAATAGTATCAGGGCACTGGTGGATGACAATCCAGAAAAATCTAAGCTGGCTATTAATCAGCTTTCAAATATTCTTAGAAACTCCCTGATCACCGACCGCAAGCGGCTCATTGATTTTGAGAGCGAACTATATACCGTGAAGGACTATCTGGGACTGGAAAGCATTCGTTTCGAGGAAAGATTGAAAATTAACTTTGATATTGATCCTGCCTCAACTAAAGTTATGGTTCCACCGTTAATGTTTCAAACGTTAGTTGAGAATGGTATCAAGCACGGTGTATCCACTCTTAAGGAAGGGGGAGAGATAGAATTAAAAGCTGAAGTCATAGATTCTATGTTGAAAGTCCAGATCCGAAACAGCGGGCAATACATAAATGGTGTTAGAAAGGGAGCGACCAGGGGTTATGGCTTGAGAAACACCCAACAAAGACTTAAATTAATATATGGAGATAAGGCCTTGTTCAAAATCAAAAATGAAAATAAAAATACAGTTTTAACAGAAGTACAAATTCCTCTTAGTATTTAACAGATGAGAGCTCTAGTTATTGATGACGAAAGATTAGCAAGAATAGAACTGATCAAATTGCTGAACGAACATCCTGAAATTGAAGTGATTGGGGAAGCCGCGAATGCGGATGAGGCAATGGATTTAATTGAAAAACTGAATCCTGATCTGCTATTCTTAGATATCCAGATGCCAGGCAAATCGGGTTTCGAATTATTGGAGAAGCTGGATACAGTACCAATGGTAATATTTACCACAGCCTTTGATGAATATGCATTAAAGGCTTTTGAGGTGAGTGCATTGGACTATTTGTTAAAACCTATTCAAACCGAGAGGCTTAATGAAACCATCACAAAGCTAATAAAGGCAGAATCTGGGCAGGGTAGCGAAAGTGTAG
>JAPUIM010000053.1 GCA_027297025.1 Bacteroidota bacterium
GCTTAGCAAAAAATTAAATTTTGAATTTGACTTCCAAATGATCCAGGCGATGATATTGGGTAACTTGCCTCAGCCTCTCCAAGGTCAGGAATTGGTGGAAAAAAATGAATTTCATTTTATTGTCAAACAGAATTCAGGAGCCATTTCTATCGAAAATTACATTAACCGTGGTAACCTAAAACTGGAAAAGGTGTTCATGCAAGATAATCCTACTAAAAATACATTGGTCTCGATTTATGGTAACTTTCAAAAACTATCTCAATTCGATTTTCCTTACACCAACTTGCTTACTGTCAATTATTTGAAAAACGGGAGTCGGATAAAAACCACAATTGACATTAACTACAATAAAGCCGAAATTGTTGACGGAAAAATGAAATTTCCATTCAATATACCGCAAAAATATGCGCGCAAATAAAAGAAAGGTATTTCTATTAATTGCGTTCTCCCTAACCTCACTTTTACCAGTTACCGCACAAAAAAACAAGAGTGATCTGGAAAAGGATAAAAAGGAAAACCTTCTCAAAATCCAGGAAGCGGAGAAGATCCTGTCCCAAACTGAAATAAAAAAGAAATCAACCTTAGGTCAGTTGAACGCCATCAACCGACAAATTGAAATACGAAAAGAGTTAATCAATTCTATTTCAGATGAGATCTCATTGTTAGAGGAAGAGATGAAAGAGCTAGGAATTATTGTGACTTCCATGGAAAATGACCTGGAAATGTTAAAACAGGAATACGCCAAAATGATATGGCGTACCTATAAGGCAAATCGTGGATATTCAAATCTGGCATTCCTTTTTACTGCGGAATCGTTCAATCAATTTCTAATGCGATTAAAATATATCGAGCAATATTCGGAGGCTCGGAAAAACCAGGTGAAACAAATCGAAATTGTTAAAAACCAGCTTACCCATCAAAAAGCCAGTATAGAGGATAAGAAGAAAGAAAAGAAAGAATTATTGAGAAATCAATTACAGGAAAACAAGACCCTGATCACCCTTAAGAACAAACAAACAAAATTGATCAGTGATCTTATCAAGAGACAAAAAGAGCTTAAGGACGAGATGGCCAAACGGAAAAAGGCAGTTGAAAAACTCGACAAACTAATTGCCGATTTGGTCAGAGCAGAAATTGACCGTAGAAAAAGATCAGAAGCCACCGGAGATAAGGTTTTATCTGCTGAAGCAGCCGTGTTATCGATCAATTTTGAAAAAAACAAAACAAAGTTGAATTGGCCGTTATCCTCAGGTTTCATATCCAACAGGTTTGGAAAACAACCTCACCCGGTATTGAAGGGCATATTCATTGAAAACCATGGCATAGATATTCAAACCAATAAAGACCAAACTATAAATACCATTTTTGAAGGAATCGTGTCCACTGTGGCTTTTGTTCCGGGAATGCACAACGTGGTTTTAGTGAAGCATGGTGAGTACTTTTCATTATATGCACGACTAAAATCCGTCAGTGTTAAAAAGGGGCAAACAGTGAATCAAAATGATAAATTAGGACATGTTTATACCGATAAAGACGGTATATCTGAGCTCCAATTCCAAATCTGGCAAAACACAAAGAAGTTAGATCCCCAGAAATGGTTGAAAACAAGATAAACGGCCATAAGATTAACTTTAAACGGGCATAGATATATTTTACCATATATTATCTATCTTTGTGCTGAGTTTATACCTTAAACATGTAATAATGCACACCCAATTAGCTTTCTTTGGAGGATTAGGAGGATGGGAGATTCTATTAATAGTGTTGGTGCTGTTGATTTTTTTCGGTGCAAAGAAGATACCGGAACTGGCCAGAGGACTAGGCCGTGGTATCAGGGAATTTAAAGATGCTACCAAGGAAATCAAGAATGAAATAGAAGAAGGAACCAAGGAAGATCCAAAAGACAAGCCGACTTGAAGAAGTACACTTCCTATTTTCAAATAAGGGAAGATATTGAAAAAGGAATTACTTCTTGCCAGAAGCTGGTAAACTATTATTTGAAAAATATTCATGCCAAAAAACATCTCAATTGTTTTTTGGAGGTTTATCGAGACGAAGCGCTGGCCAGGGCAGAACAAATTGACCAGAAACTTACCCGTGGTCAAGCCGGACGATTAGCGGGAATGGTTATTGCCCTCAAAGATGTACTCTGTTATAAGGATCATGCCCTTCAGGCTGGAAGTAAAATACTCCAAGGATTTGAATCCCAATTTACGGCCACCGCGGTCCAACGTTTACTGGATGAAGATGTTATCATCATCGGGCGCAACAATTGCGACGAATTTGCTATGGGATCTTCCTGTGAAAACTCTGCTTATGGTCCTGTATTAAATGATCTTGACCATGAAAGAGTACCGGGTGGATCATCCGGTGGGGCCGCAGTGGCAGTTCAAACTGACATGTGTTTGGTTTCTTTGGGTACTGATACCGGAGGATCGGTCAGGCAACCAGCCTCCTTCTGCGGAATTGTAGGGCTGAAACCAACTTACTCCAGAATCTCCAGATATGGCTTATTAGCCTATGCATCCTCGTTTGACATTATTGGAATTTTTTCCCATTGCGTCAAAGACTGTGCTTTGGTGCTAGAAATAATTGCAGGTAATGACGAGTTCGACAGTACGGTCTCACAGAAAGAAGTCCCCTCTTATTCAACTGATCTTAACTATTCTGGAAAAGCTAAAATTGCCTATATAAAAGAAACCTTGGTTAACCATGGGTTAAATTCTGAGGTAAAAAACAAGACCTTGGAAAAGTTGGATTTCCTAAGCCACCAGGGACATACGGTAGAGGCGGTTGATTTCCCACTTTTGGACTATGTGCTTCCCACCTATTATATATTAACTACAGCTGAAGCAAGCTCAAATCTTTCAAGGTATGATGGTGTTAAATATGGTTACCGAAGTTCAAACGGGCATAATTTGGAATCAATGTACAAGAAAACCCGTTCCGAAGGATTTGGTGAGGAGGTGATCCGAAGAATTATGTTGGGGACATTTGTTTTAAGCGCTAATTATTATGACGCCTATTATACCAAGGCACAAAAGGTAAGAAGGTTAATTAAAGAAAAAACTAAAAAATTGCTGTCGCACTATGATTTTATTATGCTACCCACGTCTCCTACTACTGCCTTCAAATTAGGAGAGCATACCAGTAATCCCCTGGAAATGTACCTTGCAGATCTTTTCACCGTGCAAGCATCGGTTGCAGGGATCCCTTCTATTTCAATACCAAATGGCTTAGATTCAAATGGAATGCCTATTGGACTGCAGATCATGGCCGATGATTTTCAGGAGGCAAACTTGCTTGCTTTTTCAAAGTATATTATGGATAATTGAGCAATTTTTTAGTGAATGGTACGTGTTAATAAAATCTGGAAGAAAGCAATCATAATATGCATCTGCGCAGGCTGTATATACCCTGGCTCTGCTTTGCCTACAAAAAAGGCTGAGGTTGAAGATTCGGTAAATCAATACGACTATATCCCCGATGTACCTTATGAATTGGTAGAGGACCGATTAAAGTGTATCCCATCTGTTATACCACTAAATCTTAATGAGCGGGTGTATGCTTTCGTCAATTATTTTGCAGTAATCGATCGGGACTAT
>JAPUIM010000530.1 GCA_027297025.1 Bacteroidota bacterium
TAAATGTACGATTATAGGTTTTGAAAGGCTTTCTTTGATTTCAGGTAGTTTTGGCTATTTATAGCCCTGTAGAGGCTACTAGGAAGAAACTAAAAAGCCTGTAACTAGCAGGCTTTTATTTTAAACAATAATTGAATCAAAGGCTCGATGTAAAATGGGGCGGTAGCCTTTGCCAAACTCTGCATAGCACCATTCTTTCAATTCCTTTACCTCTGCAGGTATTAACAGGATAACTGCTTTGTTCAATTCCTTTTCGAACAGCTCCTTGTTAAAACTTACTTTGGTAAGTACAGTCTTAATATACTGCAACATATGTGGAAATTTTTAAAAATTTAGAAAAGGAAGGCTGATAAATGTATAAAAGCATAGGCACTTTAATATACAAAATGTAAGCACAAAAACAAAGAATGAATTAATTTTATGAGTTTATTCAAGTCTTCTGAAGTAATCATGAGTGGGAGTCAACTTCGTTTTATATTTATTCAATTAATTTCTTTCATTTTCCTAGGTTCAATCTCACCGGCACAGAACATAAATATCCAGTTGGGCTCTGCTGAAATTGCTTTGAATCAAGCTTTTACCATTACAGTTACTGTTCAAAATCAACGACTTCAGAGTTACGACAACTTTCCCGATATTCCTGGATTTACCAGAAGGGGGACATCCTCCTCATCCAGTACCAACTTCATTAACGGACAGATGACCTCCTCTCAAAGTATTATTCAGAGCTACGAGGCCCAAAGTCAGGGAACCTTTAGTTTGAAGCCTTTTATCATGATAATCAATGGAGAGCGGATTCGATCAACAGGCAAAACCATCAAAGTTGGTCCTCCCATTCAAAGGAGAGCACGTCGAGTCCCTTTTCCTGATCAATTCGGGGATCCTTTTGAAGATTTCTTTGGAAGAAGGAATAGGGAACCCAAAGTATTTATGGATTTGAAAGATGAAGCTTTCCTGGCCCTGACTACTGATAAGAAAGAAGTTTATGTCGGAGAAGGATTTACCACTACATTGGCTTTTTATATCCCCCAAAATAATCAGGCACCCATGGATTTCTACGATTTGGGTAAGCAACTGACTGGTATTCTTAAAAATTTAAAACCAGCCAATTGTTGGGAGGAAAACTTTAATATTGAGAATATCAATCGCGAATCGGTCACTATCAACAACCGGAGATATTCCAAGTACAAGATCTATCAGGCCACCAATTATCCTCTCAATTTAGACTCCATTCATTTTCCCTCGGTGGGCTTAAAGATGATTAAATACAAGGTTGCCAAGAATCCCTCGTTTTTCGGCAGAAATAGAAAACAAGACTTTAAAACCTTTTACACTCGACCAAGAACGGTAAAAGTAGATGCTCTGCCACCTCATCCACTAAAAGACCAGGTAGCGGTAGGAGAATATTGGCTAGAGGAAGATATAAGCCACAATCAATTAAGAACCGGAGAAAGCTTCAATTATAATTTTACTATTAAGGGAGAGGGTAATATTTCTGCCATAGAAAAACCTCTCATACCCGAAGACGACAATTTTGATTTCTATTCACCCAACATAAAACAGAATATTAAACGAGGCAATAATCGGGTAAGGGGAACCAAAAAATTTAGCTACTTTGGCATTCCCAACGAACCGGGTGATTTTAAGCTCAAGGATTATTTTTCCTGGATCTACTTCAACCCATATGAAGAGAAATATGATACTTTAAAATCCTCTATTGCAGTAAGCGTAACCGGTGAAAGCAAGCGCAATGAGTACATATTGGCCAACGATATAGGAACATTCTACGACATCATAGATCTGGAAGATAACCTCTTGGTTAGCCAAGACCGGGATGGGCTAATTAAGCTTGTGGCAAATATTTTTATATTATTAATGTTAGTACTCACTGCCTTTTTTATTTTTAAGAAATAAAGTCAGAGGGTAAATAATTGGATTACATTTCGTTCAGATTTTACTTTAACTTAACTTGTGATCCTCAAACAAAGCTTTTAAGGTCCCTACATGAGTAACAGCTACGGCCACATTTTCAAAATAACTACCTTTGGGGAATCCCATGGGGAGGCCATAGGTGTAATTTTGGATGGTTGCCCAGCCGGATTGCCCATTGACCGGGAAGCTATTCAACAGGATTTGGATCGCAGGAAACCTGGACAATCAAAAATTACTACACAGAGAAAGGAAGAAGACAAATTTCAGATCTTATCGGGAGTATTCGAAGGGAATGCCACGGGCACACCCCTTACCATTGTTATTGCCAACAAAGATGCCAGGAGCAAAGACTATTCACATATCGCAGATAAATACCGCCCTTCTCATGCAGATTTTACTTATCAATCTAAATACGGTATCCGTGATTACCGCGGTGGTGGTCGAAGTTCGGCCAGGGAAACAGCAGCCCGAGTCGCAGCAGGTTCTATCGCCAAACAATTTCTTAGCACCAAAGGTGTATCGGTGCAGGCTTATGTTTCACAGGTTGGAAAAATCAAACTTGAGGTCGATCACACTCAATTGGATTTAAATGCCGGAGAAGATAATCTGGTAAGATGTCCCGAACCAAAAGTTGCTCAAGATATGATAGATTTGATCGATCAAACCAGGAAAAACAAGGACACCATTGGAGGGGTAGTTTCCTGCGTAATTAAGGGAGTACCACCCGGATTAGGCGAACCGGTATTTGATAAATTACATGCGGAACTGGCAAAAGCCATGATGGGAATAAATGCTGTAAAGGGGTTTGAATACGGAAGTGGGTTCGCTGGAGTGGAAATGAATGGTTCCTCTCATAACGATGAATTTTATGTAGAAAATGATAAAGTAAAAACCCGAACCAATTACTCAGGGGGTATACAGGGAGGCATTTCCAATGGACAAGATATCTATTTTAGAGTGGCCTTTAAACCCGTAGCCACCATCATGAAAGATCAACAAAGTATTGATCAATCTGGTGGTAAAACTACCGTAAAGGGGAAAGGCAGGCATGATCCCTGTGTGGTACCTCGTGCCGTGCCCATCGTAGAGGCCATGGCGGCATTAGTAATTGCTGATTTTTATCTAATCAACAAAGCTATCAAACTGTGATATGAGAAAACTTCCCATTCATTTAATAATTCTCATAGGCATGGTGGCCGGTGTATTACTGGGCTTAACCGCGGTGTTTCTGGACTTTGGCCCATTTGTACTGGACTGGATCAAACCCTGGGGAACAATTTTCATCAACATGCTCAAATTGATTGCTGTTCCGTTGGTGTTAGTTTCCTTAATTGATGGGATTTCCAATCTCACTGATATGTCTAAATTATCCCGCATTGGAGGGAAGACCATTGGATTTTATCTGATATCTACGGTACTGGCGATCACTATTGGGCTGATATTGGTCAACAGTATTAAACCGGGAGAGTTTCTTTCAGAGGAGAAACGCCAGGAATTAGGCGTGAAGTATGCTTCGGAAGCACAGATGACAATGGATGATGCCTCTGAGGTCAAAGAGTCCGGACCTTTGCAGGTGATTGTAGACATTGTACCGGAAAATTTCTTTTTTGCCGCACAAAACAATCGCAACATGCTGCAAATCATATTTTTCGCCATTTTATTTGGCATTGCGCTTATCATGACACCTCCCGACAAAGCGGCTCCAGTCAAAGCCTTTTTTAGTGGGATCAATGGTGTCATCTTGCGGATCGTGGATATCATCATGAAATTCGCACCATACGGAGTATTTGCCCTTTTAGCCGGCCTGATCGTTGATCTGGGCGGAGATGCTGATATTTTTATCGCTTTGGGAGTGTATGCTATTACTGTTTTGATAGGCTTGGCTATCATGGTATTTGCTTTTTATCCTGTTCTATTGAGTTTGTTTACCAAGGTTAAATACCGCAAATTCTTTAAAGGTATATTTCCCGCTCAAATGTTGGCTTTCTCCACCAGTTCAAGTGCAGCCACTTTGCCGGTGACCATGAAAAGAGTGGAGAAAAATCTGGGGGTTTCTGAGGAGGTTACCAGTTTTGTACTTCCCCTGGGAGCCACCATCAACATGGATGGAACCAGTATTCATCAAGCTGTTTCAGCCGTTTTTATTGCCCAGGCTTTCGGACAAGACCTCACTCTTGCAGATCAACTTACTATAGTGCTCACCGCTACTCTCTCTTCTATTGGAGCAGCCGCAGTTCCCAGCGCGGGATTGATCATGCTAGTGATTGTGCTCACCGCCATCGGGGTAGATCCGGCAGGATTGGCCCTCATCATCGCCCTGGATCGGCCCCTTGATATGTGCAGGACGGTGGTGAATATAACCGGTGATGCCTCCGTAGCCACATTGGTAGCACATACAGAAGGTGAGCTATATGATGTACCAGATGAAGAAGAGGTAATGAAAGAGGAGAAATTGAGTTCTTCGCAAGCCTGAAGATGTAGAAAAGATTCCGTATTTTTGCTAATTCTTAATCAATTACAGGAGTAACTATACGGCCACGATTTTCGTGGGTATTATAATCAGAAGCTTATATTATGGATCCATCAGTAAATAAAAAACCCGTAACCATCTATCTGGAAGCTAATCCCAATCCCAATTCGTTAAAATTTGTGGCCAACTTTATGTTGGTGTCCGAAGGAAAAAGTTACGATTTTCCCGATGTAATAGCCGCCAAATCCGCTCCTTTGGCTAATGAGTTATTCAAATTCGATTATGTCACCCGGGTTTTTTATATGAGCAATTTCATCACCGTTACCAAATCCCAAACTGTGGAATGGGCTGAAATACAGGAGGAATTAAAATCCTTTATCAAAAATTACATTGAATCGGACCAGCCGCTTCTCAGCCATGAAGAAGAAGATGTCCAGGAATTTACTGAGGATGAAACCGATATGGATCACAAGATCAAAGAAATATTAGAGGAGTATGTACAACCGGCGGTAGAACAAGACGGTGGAGCGATCTCATTTCATTCCTACCAGGACGGAGTGGTGAAGTTATTATTGCAGGGATCTTGTAGCGGTTGCCCATCCTCTACCATCACCCTAAAAGCCGGTATTGAGAATTTGTTGAAGAGAATGATCCCTGAGATCAAAGCAGTAGAAGCTCAGGAAACTTACTAGGATCGTTAATTCAAAAAGCCTCGGTAATATCTAAATAAAACCCACTGGAGTCTTTTCCAAAGCCCAGGTCTGCTCTGATATTGACCTTTTCTTTTTTATTGACCATCACCCTCAATCCCACCCCAAATGATGGTTTGATGTCTGCGAAATTAAAGTCACCTACATTATTGGCCACGTCACCCACTCCTGCAAAGACCACCATCCCAATGAATCTCCAAAGCGTAAATCTGAATTCGGATTGTACAGCCAGCAAATGCTGGTCGCGATAACGGCCCCGGTAATAGCCTCTCATGATCTCATCTCCTCCTAGTTCTGAAAGTTGTTTAAACGGGGCTTCTCCAACTACAAAATTTCCTAAAAACTGAAAGGCTAAGACATGGCTGCGATCCGGATTTAAGGGGAGGAATTTCCTGACATCAATTCGGTATCGCTGGAAATTATACTCACCTCCAAAATAGTGACCATGAAAAGTAGCTGATAATTCCAGGAAAAAACCCTTTGAAGCATTTACCACGTTATCACGGCTGTCATACAACAATACAGGACCCAAACCCGCCACTACCGAACCGTTAAAACCCGCCACCTGGGTGGAGTCCAATAAACCCCCTTCCTCCCTTATGACATTATACTGATTAAAATACCTTATCTGCAATCCGCCAAAATGTACCTTACTTAATTTCCGGAGAAGCTGGTTCTCCCATCTTATCAAATTATAATTGACCTCCTCCTCATTACTTTCAGGTAGATCGTTGCCTACTCCATAATAAAACTCGGGGAATTTGAATATGGCGATGTTCCCGTTAATGAAATACTTTTCGTTGTTGGTGAAAATGAAATAAGTTGGCGAAAACAACAGTTGTCCTGCGGTGGTAAAGATCAAGTAGGTTTGAACATTAGAGGTCCGGGTGGTAGTATCTGACCAGTTAAATTTGAACAGTCTCATTCCCAAAGCGCCTAATCCTAATTTTGTTTCGGGGGAATAAGAGATGACAGGTAGTGCCACCCAGCCGCCCTTTTTTTCTTTTCCGATACTATCTGCCGGAGTGTTCTGGGAGAAAAGTGTCGTAGATAATAGAAAACTAAATAGAAAAAAAAATTGCAGTGTTTTAGTCATTCTTCTGCAATTTGACCTTTTGCTTTTCAGTAGCCGCATCGATCATTCTGGTCCAGCTTACCCTTTCACCCGATTCTAGTGATTGGTAGTAGTATGTCTCATTTTCCAAAATAATCTTACAAGCTCCCAAATCGTACCTCAAGGATTCCACAATATCACCCTCTTTTATTTCATTACCCTCCAAATCAATTAGTTGAGCCTTCTGAATTGATCGATCTTTTCGTCGCTTGAAAATATTAAAAAACATTGTGTGCCAAATATGCTATAAATATAATAGTTTCTAGAGGCTTGGATTCAAATGCGAGGCAATTAGGTCAAAGCTTTGAATAATATCTCCACCGGATGCATGGCGGTACGACCTGTCCCATCTTTTATCTGATGCCGGCAACTGGTACCTGGGGCAGCTATCACAACATCTTGAGAGGTATTTCTAATATATGGAAACAGTACTAGCTCACCAATTTGCATCGACACCTCATAATGTTCCTTTTCATAACCAAAAGAACCAGCCATTCCACAACATCCTGAAGGGATCAACTGAACCTGGAAATTTTTAGGTAAGGATAACATTTTTTGGGTGTGGGACATGGATGAAAGCGCCTTCTGATGGCAGTGACCGTGGAGTCGAATGGATTTTTGTTCCACGGTGAAAATATCTGAAGTAATATGCCCTCGGTCTATTTCTTGAGATATGAATTCATCAATCAACAATGTGTGGTCAGCTAATGTTTGTGCTTCATTACTTAGCACATTGGGAACCAAATCTATGTATTCATCCCGCAAAGTGAGGATGGCTGAAGGTTCAATACCAATGATGGGCGTATTTTCATCTACCAACGGACTCAATATTTTTACATTTTCAATAGCCAAGTCCTTGGCTTTTCTCACCAATCCTTTGGACAGGTAGGTACGCCCACTTTCCAAGTGGTCAGGTATTACTACTTCATATCCCAATCTAGCCAGTAATTGTACGGTACTTCTACCAATGGAAGTTTCCTGGTAATTGCTAAATTCATCACAAAAGAGCAATACTTTTCCCTTGTCAGTCACTTTTTGCTGGTTAGAGGGCAACCACTGTTTTTGATACCACGATCTCAGGGACAACTTATCTACTTGAGGTAACGGCCGTTTTAAGGTAAATCCCAGCACCTTCTTGCCCACCATGGAAGTAAATGGGTTGGAAGAAAAAAAGTTGAACAAGCCAGGAAATTTGGAGGCCAACGCCATGGTGCTATTAAAGGCTCCCACCAATTTGGCACGAAAAGGAACGCCATTGGCATCATAATAATGTTGTAGAAATTCCGCCTTTAGTTTAGTCATGTCTATATTGGAAGGGCATTCCGATTTACAACCCTTGCAGGAGAGGCAGAGATCCATGACTTCCATAATCTCTTGATGATCAAACCGGTTGGGCTTGGTAGAATGTGTAAGCATTTCCCGCAACATGTTGGCACGGGCACGGGTGGTATCTTGCTCGTTTCTGGTAGCCATATAGCTGGGACA
>JAPUIM010000531.1 GCA_027297025.1 Bacteroidota bacterium
AAGGGTGCTGGTTTGATGAATACCCTTTATCTGCAAGATTTACATCTTGTATCAGTTTGTAGCAATATCCACACTCCTTTTGATGAAATTGGTGAGCTCGGTTCCCTCTAACATATTTTGGGACAAAAGGGCCAGGTCATAGGCTTGTTTAGCCAATTCTACCTTTCGTTCTTCCTTTTTGGCTTTGAGAATTTTACTGGATAAGGGATGATTGGCATTAACTGTTATATTAAGCTGTTCGGGCATTTTGCCCATCATGGCCATTCCACCACCTAAGGCGGCCATATCTTTCATCCTGCGCATAAATTCCGGCTGTGTGATCGTAACCGGCAATTCATCAGGAGCTAATGATTCTACATGCAGTGTGCTATTGGCGTTGTCTAAAGCTTTCTCAAAAATCACTTTTAGCTTATTGATCTCAGCTTCACTTAATACTGCTTCCTGTTTCTCATCTTTATCTATTAGTTTATCAATAGTCTCGGAATCCACCCTTCTTATTTGGATTTTATCCAACTTCTGTTCCAGGAAATTGACATAATGATTATCCAACACACCGTCGAATTTTAAGACGTCATATGATTTTTTACGGGCCGATTGGATATAGCTGTCCTGCTTTCCACTGTCGGTAGTGTACAGATAAACCAGGTTTTTGTCCTTGTCAATTTGGATTGTTTTAACCTGGTCTTTGTATTCATCCAGGGTAAAGTATTTGCTGTCAGTATTTTTAAGGAGGGCAAAATCTTTGGCCTTATCGTAAAATTTTTCGTCGGAGATCATTCCGTATCTAACAAAAAGTCCTATGTCATCCCATTTTTGTTCAAAGTTCTTGCGGTCACCTTGAAATAGATCATTTAGTTTGTCTGCTACTTTCTTGGCGATGTGACCGTTGATCTTTTTGACATTACTATCTGACTGTAAAAAGCTTCGAGATATGTTCAGTGGAATATCTGGCGAATCGATGACCCCATGAAGCATCATCAAAAACTCGGGCACTACATCTTTCACTTCATCGGTTATAAATACTTGACGCGAGTAAAGTTGAATCTTGTTTTTTTGCAATTCAAAATCATTCTTCACTTTGGGGAAATATAAAACCCCAGTTAGGTTGAATGGGTAATCTACATTTAGGTGGATCCAGAAAAGAGGGTCTTCAGAAAAAGGGTAGAGTTCTTTATAGAATGATAAGTAATCCTCATCTTTTAAATCGCTGGGCTGTCGGGTCCACAAAGGAGATGTGTTGTTGATGATTCGATCCTTGGTAACGGATTTAAATTTGTCTTTTCCTTTTTCATCCTTGCCATCGGGTACCTGTTCGGTAGTTGTACCAAATTTTATTGGGACTGGCAAAAATTTACAGTATTTATCTAGGATACCCTTTAATCGAAATTCATTGAGGAATTCTTTGGAATCATCATTGATATGAAGGATAACTTCAGTGCCCAGTTCCTTTTTTACTGCTTTGGTAATTTCAAATTTTGTGCTTCCGTCGCAATTCCAATGGGCTGGTTCGGCTTTTTTCTCAAAGGACAGGGTATTGATCTCCACGTTATCGGCTACCATGAACGAGGAGTAAAATCCAAGTCCAAAATGACCAATTATTTGCTGTTCATCATCTTTATCATGGTATTTCTCTAGGAATTCAGTTGCTCCCGAAAAAGCAATCTGATTGATATACTTTTTGATTTCTTCGGCAGTCATTCCAATTCCTTTATCGCTAACAGTGATGGTTTTGGCTTTTTCGTTGAAACTCACCTCAATGGTCAGATCACCCATTTCGCCTTTAAATTCCCCCATGGAGGCCAATCTTTTCAACTTTTGAGTAGCGTCTACAGCATTAGAAATGAGTTCCCTAAGAAAGATCTCATGATCAGAATAAAGGAACTTTTTGATTATGGGAAATATATTTTCGGCATTGATGGAAATAGTACCTTTCTCAGTCATCTTTTTGGTTATTGATTAATTCTCGAATTGCAGTTCAAATTTTGTTCCACAGTGGGAAAAAGAGACATTATTGGGCATTCAATGACATGATGACAGCGGTGAACCCCAAAAAGTGACAGAAAGACCAGAAAGCACTAACGAATTCTATCTACCGACCTCACTAATTTTTCATCTCTCCTGATGAATCGATTGGCCAGTACATTAAAGATCAGGGCGATACAGGGCAAGAATAGACCCAATCCGTATTGACCTTGAATTTGAGGTACAAAAATTTTTTCCTCCTGAAATGAGAGATATAGTGATAATCCCAATACTGAGGACATAATCAAGGAATTCAGCGCCCCCATCTTTATTTGGTTCAATCGGTTTTTGAATTGAAATATTTCCACAAACGCAATAATTGCGGCAACAATAACAAAGCCACCGATCAAAGCAAAAGGAAAGATCTCCTGTCTGATTTCACCACCAGGTTGGGTTTGCTTGCTGTACAGTCCATAGATCTCTATTAATACTTCATTTTCAGGGTTTATTTTGTTCCATATAGGAAATAATAGGGAAAACAGCATACAAAGTACTACTGCCAATAGAAATAGAGATTGGACCCTTTGCAACATGAAGGTAATGGCTTAATATTGTGCGGTAAATGTAAATACAATTTGGACGAAAATAAAAGATCATCAGCACTTCAAGTGATCAAAAATTAAACAAAAATTCGCCAGTCTTGAATACAGCATACATTATCGATATTATCCGAACCCCCATCGGTAAATATGGGGGTAGTTTAAGCATGGTCAGACCAGACGATCTGGCGGCACATGTTATTCGTCAATTAGTGGAACGAAACAGTTGGATGGATCTGAACTTGATTGAAGATGTAATATTTGGTGATGCCAACCAGGCCGGAGAAGATAATCGAAATGTAGCCAGGATGGCCTCTTTGATGGCTGGGCTTCCTATCGAAACCGGTGGGGTAACGGTCAATAGATTATGCGCTTCCGGACTTCAGTCCATCATGGATGTTTCACGGGCAGTGATGTTGGGAGAAGGATCCATATATATAGCAGGGGGTGTGGAGAGCATGAGCAGGGCTCCTTATGTTATGGGAAAACCAGAATATGCTTTTAGCCGTAAGGTTCAAACCTTTGACTCTACTATTGGATGGCGATTTACCAATCCCAAATTGGCTGATCAATATTATCCTTATTCAATGGGAGAAACTGCAGAAAATGTAGCCGAAAAATGGAAAATTTCTCGCCAACAGCAGGATGATTTCGCTTTTAATTCACAATCCAGGTACCAAAAAGCTCACCAACAGGGCAAATTTCAAGCAGAAATAGTACCTGTGCACATCCCCCAGAAAAAGGGAGATGCCTTGGTTTTTGATAAGGACGAACATCCCCGTTTATCCTCGGTTGAGATACTAGGTAGCCTTAAACCGGCATTTAAAAAGAATGGTTCGGTAACTGCCGGAAATTCTTCCGGTATAAATGATGGTGCCGCGGCAAGTCTGGTGGTGAATGAGGAAATAGTGAAACAGTACGATTTAACACCTAAGGCAAGAATAATTACTATGGCAATTGCTGGAGTTTCACCTGATTGTATGGGAATTGGTCCGGTGCCGGCTACTCAGAAAGCCTTAAAAAGGGCAGGGTTAAAAATTGCCGACCTGGATTTAATAGAACTTAATGAAGCTTTTGCTTCACAGTCATTGGCTTGTATTCAGGATTTGGATTTGGACCCTGAAAAAGTAAATGTCAACGGCGGTGCCATTGCTTTAGGCCATCCTTTGGGCGCCAGTGGTACAAGATTAAGCGCCACCCTTATTCATGAAATGCAAAAAAGAAAGAATGTAAACTATGGCTTAGCTACTATGTGTATAGGGGTGGGACAGGGAGCGGCAATCATATACGAGAAGTGCTGAATCGTCTTAATTGTCTTCATAGAAGTATTTGAAATTGAAAGCTTTTAAATCTACCAAGCGGGCCCCGGATGGAGTGGAGAACAGCAGTTGAAAGCGGCCGGGAACAAATTCAATATCATAGATTTGGCTATTAACTTGTAAAGTATATTCCCCATATTCGAATACCCAGGCGCTGATATGACCGGTTTCTGTAGCAGTGGCCAGTGCCTTATTGTCGTAACTGTAACTTAAACCAATTAATGGTGCCTCATGTTGGTTTTGGTAAAAGACCTCACCACTCACATTCTGCGGATCTGAGATTTTCCAGATAATTATTTGAGTTCCATCAGTTGAGGCAAGAGAGGTACTATCAGGACTAAATGTGAGATTTTTTACACCTTCTTTATGGCCTGCCAGTCTGCGTAATGGTTTACCAGTTTCCAGGTCTAACAAATTAATGGTTTTATCTTCACTGGCACTAGCTAATATCTTGCCATCTCTA
>JAPUIM010000532.1 GCA_027297025.1 Bacteroidota bacterium
CCTCCCAGGATATGAGCAGTGGTGGGCACATTGAAGAATATTTCGGTCAAGCCAGTCAAGGGAGTACCATTATATTTTTGAGCTAACTTTTCGGCAAAAACGTTGGCTTGTGGAATATAAGCCGGAATTTTAGGCCCTTCAGTTTGAAGATGCTTTTTGAAAGGAACCCACCAGGATCTTTTGAGTTTAAGTTTGATGCTGGAGTCCACCGTCTGCATTGCCAATAGGATTATAGTGGAATGGGCAAAACCGAAAGGATTTAACATCCTGATAAATCGTAGCGGATTGGAGATTATAACGCCTAACCAACTAAATATCCGGCTCACTCCTGGTTGTCCACGGGTCAATAAAGTAGTCAACGATCCCATGGAATCTGAACCCCTGGAATACCTGACCGCTTCAATATGGGTGTGATCATCTATATGGATCCCTGAGCCAATGGCTATTCCTTTACTCATATCACGTTCGGAATTGTGCATTCTTACTCCAATGATTGATTCGGAATTGGTTCTGACTAGATTACCCACAGTATCACTCAAATGAGGCAAGGAGCCTTTTTCTTTGAGATCTAACATTAATTTGACAGTGCCCAAAACACCGGCTGAAAAAATGACTCCACGGGCAGTGAATTTATTAGGTTTTTTAAAAAAACCAGTGGAAGAAACTGTAATGACTTCATAACCTTCACTTCCATCTTCCTTTTCATACAGCGGCTTAATATCCACCGCTTTAGTTTGGGCAAACACCTGGGTGCCACCTTTTTCTGCCAGGTATAAATAATTTTTGTCCAGGGTGTTTTTTGCCCCGTGACGGCAGCCCACCATACAGCCTCCACAATAAATGCAGCCGGTCCGGTCTGGGCCTTCCCCTCCAAAATAAGGGTCGGCTACAGTTTTACCAGGTTCACCAAAATACACTCCCACTTCGGTAGTATAGAAGGTATCCCCAAATCCTTGTTCATCCGCGGCTTCTTTAAGTACCCTGTCACAATCACCCAAATAACTATTCTTATTAGCTCCCAGCATTTTCCTGGCGGTGGTGTAAAAGGGCTTCATGATATTTTTCCAATCCTTCAAATGAGACCAGTGAGTATCTTTCCAAACCCCATCAGGGGGTATTAACAAGGTATTGGCATAAACCAAAGAACCGCCGCCAACTCCGACCCCGCTCAACACCCAGGCGTGTCTAAACAAGGTCATTCTAAAAAACCCGAAAAATCGTACCAGGGGGATCCAGAAATATTTTTTGAGGTTCCAGGTGGTCTCCGGGAAATCGTCTTGGGTGTATCTTTTGCCCATCTCCAACACCGCCACTTTATAACCTTTCTCAGTTAGCCGACAAGCAGATACACTTCCCCCAAAGCCAGAACCTATGATGATATAATCAAAATCAAAGTGGTGTTTCTTTTCCATGCACGTCAATGCTAATATACGAAATTATTAGGCATGCATACTATAATAATCGACTACCCTCAATTTCACTATTTTCACATTAGCTTGCTTCAATTATTCCTTCCAATACATCAATAACCGAGTTAATTTGAGTAAATTCTGGTCCGAATCATCAAGGGGTTTAAGTCAATCTCCCCTATAAAACAAGTGAATGAAAACTTGTATACCGATAATTTCATATAAAAATTGGCTAGGGCATCTGAACCTGAGATACCGAATCCTCTATATTTTACTTTGCTGCCTGGACTTAAAGGTATTTGCTCAAGAGCAAGTGGTATTGCCAAGGTTAAGTGGTGAGATCATATTTGATGGACAACCCAATGAAACAGCTTGGAAAGGTATTGAACCGCTGCCATTGGTGACCATTATCCCAGAATTTGGTAAAGAGCCTTCCGAAAAAACTGAGATACTATTGGGGTATGATGATGACTATCTGTACCTGGCCGGTCGGTTATATACCGATGACCCCTCCACAATTTTAGCCACTTCCAAAAAGAGGGACTTATTTTCGGGTAACAATGATTGGTTTGGATTGATCATTGACTCTTTCAACGATAAAGAAAACGGACTAGGATTTTTTACCACCCCGGAAGGGATTCGCCTGGACCTCACGGTTTTTAATGACGCTCAAGGGGATCTACCACTCAATCCCAGCTGGAACACCTTTTGGGACGTGAAGTCAATCAGGAACGGGCAGGGATGGTTTTCGGAAATGAGAATTCCCTTTTCCAGTCTTAGATTTCAGGAAAAAAATGGAGAAGTGGTAATGGGGATCATTACCTGGAGATTTATGGCCAAGCATAACGAAATTGCCATCTATCCGGCTATCCCATATAATTGGGGACCCTGGAGTGGCTGGAAACCTTCTCAAGCCCAAGAAGTGGTGTTTAAAGATCTTCGGGCCAAAACGCCGGTGTATCTGGCTCCTTATATTTTAGGTGGTTTTGAGCAAACCAATGACCTGGATGAAACCAATAGCAACTACCTGCGAGATGATGACCTGGTAGCCGAAGCAGGCCTCGATTTTAAATACGGGTTGACCAATAATCTCACCCTTGATGTGACGGTAAATACCGATTTCGCCCAGGTTGAAGCCGACGATCAACAGATCAACCTGACCCGCTTTTCCTTGTTTTTCCCCGAGAAAAGACTTTTTTTCCAGGAACGATCCAGCACCTTTGATTTTAATTTGGGGGGTCCCAATCAACTTTTTTATAGCCGGAGAATTGGCATTTATGAAGAGGAATTGGTGAGGATCTATGGAGGAGTGCGTTTGGTTGGCAGAGCCGGACCTTGGGACATTGGATTCCTGAACATGCAAACAGAAGCAATTGATAAATTGCCCTCC
>JAPUIM010000533.1 GCA_027297025.1 Bacteroidota bacterium
ATTATTTTATCATAACCGCACCGGGAAGATTATGGATTGCCCGAACCTTGCTGGTAGTGTTTAAAAGGCTGTTTTTGTTCAATTCCCATAAATTCTTTTGTGTTAATTATTTTATAGATACTCAGCACAATGAAATTGAGGAGCAAAACCTATTTACCGCCACCGAGTTGGCCACACTAATTCCAACGGTGGGTAAGGAACCATACCAGAAGTTGATGGACAATAATTCCTGGTACACCAAATATTACCCACAGATGAACGGAAATGGTGTGGACCATATCAAACCGGAACCGCGGGGGATAATTAAAAAGGGTTTGGAATTTGTTTTGAATAATTTTTGGGGAGATCGTTTGGATCAACAGTTTATGAGGATAACCTTGAAATTCTGGCAAAACAATTACCATGAACTCCACCAGGGAAAAGATTTTGAGATCGCTTTTAAAACCCGGCGGTATGTTTCCAAAAACCATCCCAAACATTACCAGAAAAAAATAATAGAATTACACCACACACGTATCAAAGCTTTCGAACTCGCTCATAATTTGGAGGTCAGCAACCATGAGTAAGATATTATTCACCCACTCCTATTTCTATAAGCTGGACTCCAAACAATGGAGGTTCAAGCAGCCTTATCCTCCTTTGGGAACCATTTTTGCTGCCTCCCTGATGCGGACTCATGGAATGGAAGTGGCACTTTTCGACACTAATTTAAAAGACAGTCCATCTGAAATAAAACCCTATTTAGAACGAGATAAGCCCGATTACCTGGTCATATATGATGATGGCTTTAATTATCTCACCAAAATGTGCCTCACCAATATGCGGGAAGCGGCTTGGGAATTGGCCCGCTTAGGAAAAGAATCAGGATGTACTATAATTGTTTGTAGTTCTGATTCTTCTGACCATTTTGATGAATATCTGGATCATCAGGCAGATTATATAATTATCGGTGAAGGAGAGTTCACTTTATTGGAACTTATTAACCTATTGGAATCGGGTAATACTGATGCTAAAAACATCCAAGGGCTGGCTTTTAGAAAAGATGGAGAAACCAAATTGACCGAAAAAAGGGCGGTCATCAGCCAACTGGATGAATTACCGTTGCCGGCATGGGATTTAATTGATATTGAGACCTACCGGGACATTTGGCAAAAACATCATGGCTACTTTTCTTTGAATATTGCCACTACCCGGGGATGCCCTTTTAAATGCAACTGGTGCGCCAAACCCATCTATGGTAATCGTTATAATACAAGATCACCCCAAAATGTACTTGAAGAAATCACCAATTTGTTGCAAACTTATCAGCCGGATCACTTTTGGATGTGTGATGATATTTTTGGACTAAAACCGGGATGGGTTCAGGAATTCAGGGATTTGGTTAAGGAGCGATCTCTACAATTTAAATACAAGATCCAATCCAGAGTTGATCTTTTACTGCAGGAGGATACCATTGATGCCCTGGCTCAATCCGGATTGGAAACGGTGTGGGTAGGGGCCGAATCTGGATCTCAAAAGATACTTGATGCCATGGACAAAGGAACCAAGGTTGAGCAGATTTATCAGGCCACCAAGCTGTTACAGGAAAAAGGAATAAGAGTGGCCTTTTTTCTGCAATTTGGTTATCTGGGGGAAGAGAGGGAAGATATTGATAGTACCATTCAGATGGTATTGGATTTGATGCCCGACGAAATCGGCATATCCGTTTCCTATCCATTGCCTGGCACTAAGTTTTACGAAAAAGTTAAAACGCAACTTCGGGAAAAAGCCAATTGGTCTGACTCCGATGATCTGGATATGATGTTTAACGGGACTTTTCAGCCGGCCTATTATAAGAAATTGCATCGCTTTGTGCACAGCCTTTATCAAAAGCAAAAAGGTTATCAAAGCTGGCAAACTTTGTTGAGCAATCCTCTGCAAGTTGATCGCAAACATGTAAAATCGGTATTGGCCACGGGGTATTACATTCCCGCCTCGATTATTCAGGGATATCAACTTAAAAGGTTACAAACTACTACTCCAAGCTAGGTGCTCAGGTATGTTGAAGGAAGAAAATACAGCAACTCACCAACAAATTAAGGTCAATAGGGCCTTTACCAGGCAATCTGTGCATTACGATGAAGATGATAAAAAAAATCTGATATTGGCTGATATGCGCCGCCAAGTAAGGGAGCATGTAGAAAGTTTTCTCAAACCCGATGACCGCATTTTAGAACTCAACGCAGGCACTGGTCTGGATGCCGTTTACTTTGCCGGAAAAGGGCATAGGGTCCATGCCACAGATTTATCGGATGGTATGATCGAGGTCATCAAAAGAAAAGTAAATGATCTCCAGCTTTACTCTCGACTCACTTATCAGCAATGCTCCTATGATCAATTGGACGAGTTAAATTTAGGGCGGTTTGATTACTTGTTTTCAAATTTCGGGGGGCTGAATTGTATCCGGGATCTGGATATGGTGACTTGTCATTTCCCTTCGATATTGAAAAAAAACGGGTATGCGACTATAGTTGTCATGCCAAGGGTCAGCCTTTGGGAATTATTATCTGTGTTTAAAGGTAACACCAGGGCTTTTAGACGATTTAACAAAAACGGAACCATAAGCCACCTGGAAGGGGAATATTTTATAACTTATTACCATACGCTTTCCACCATCATCAAAGCTTTCGGACCTGATTTCCAATTGGTGAAAGTTGAAGGGTTGAGCGCCCTAATCCCCCCTCCCCATAAAGCTGCCTTTCCCCAGCAACGACCGGGTTTATATCGATTTCTAAAGAAATTGGACAAAAAGGTTAGGGGACATTTCCCTTTCAATAGATGGGCTGACCACATTATTACCACTTTCCAGTTTGTGCCTCAATAGATTCAAAGGAATGCAAGTGGAGATGAACCAAACCGATATTAGCCAGCAAAGAAAGTCCTTTGAAAATTTATATATAAAAGTCCGGGAGTTGGAAGGGAGGATATTTAGTGATAACGAGGTAAAAGAACTCCCTCATGTTTCCAGGAACAATCCCCACTACCGAGAGTGGTACCTCAGGGCACAAACCAGCGAAAGAATATTGGCTTACCTGAAAACTCTAAAAATGCCTTTGAAAATCCTCGATCTGGGCTGTGGCAATGGTTGGTTTACCGCCAAACTGGCTAATTTGGACCAAGTGGAGGTATTGGGATTGGATATTAACTCCAGAGAATTAGAACAAGCAAACCGGGTTTTTCAGCTACCCAATTTACGATTTGATTATGGTGATATTTTCAAAGACATTTTTCCTGAGCAGTCCTTTAATATATGCACAATAAACAGTGCAATGCAGTATTTCCCAGACCTGAATAAATTGCTCAACCGGTTAAATTATTTTCTTGCGGAGAAGGGAGAAATCCATATATTGGATAGTCTCGTTTACCTGCCCTATCAAGTGCAATCAACTAAGGAAAGGTCACGTTTTTATTACCGCGAGTTGGGAGTTGAGGAAATGGCCGACCATTATTTTTACCACAGTTTTGACGACTTTAGAAAATATTCTTATGACTTATTTTATAATCCCCTTAGTCTAAAGAATAACTTGAAAAAATTGATAGGACTAAAGGTCTCCCCTTTTCCATGGATCAAGATCACAAAATCTGAGTTATGATAGCCCCTAAACACTTGGTCCGCATCGACCGGCTATTCAAAATTCCCTATTATCTGGTTTGGGAGGTTTATATAGGCCTGAGGGGGCTTTTTCCATTAAAAGAGAGGAGTCAAAATGTGGTGGTTTTAAAGTTGTTGGGGATGGGTAGTATTATTAAACTGGCATCTCTTTACCAAAAGTTTCAGGTAGATAAATCCAGGGTAACAATCTGCACATTCGAACAAAACCAGGCATTATGCGACTTACTAGGGTTTGATAACCGTATTTTCATCCGCACCAACAACCTGACGGTATTTTTCCTGGATAACATCAAAGCCTTCTTAAAAGTACAAAAGATCAAGCCTCGATATATAATCGACCTGGAGCGCTGTTCCAATGCGGTGGGTTTGCTCCGGGCTTTTCTTGGAGTGGCCGGTGGCAGCAAAACCATTTCATTCATCAAGAATCGTCATGACAGGCTGTTTCGTCACGACAAAATGTTGTCAATGTGGAGCTGCACTCATGAACAGTTACTGGTTAAAACTATAGATCTTTTGCCCAAAAAGGAAATGGGTTCGGAGCTTAGTCATGTTAACGTGCAACCAACCAAAATCCTGTTCAATATTAATGCCAGCGACTACGTTATTGCCAGGCGTTATTCCCGGGATTATTGTGGTGAGTTAATAGAGTCCTTGCACCAATGGAATCCCCATCTTGTTTTTTATTTGACTGGTTCAGAAAGTGAACAAAATTATGTGGATGTATTGGCAAGGAAATGGGCGAATGGTGACATAGCAGTACACAATATGGCGGGCAAATGGAATCTGGACCAATTGACCAATCATCTGGCAGATTGTTTATTCTTCATTACCAACGATTCCGGTCCTATGCACCTGGCAGCCTATATGGGCGTTCCCACCATAGCCATCTGGGGACCAACTCATTACCGGCACTTTGGTTATGAAAAGAACGCCAATGTATTCAATATCTCACTGGAATTACCTTGCTCGCCATGTTTTACCGATCCCACCTCCAAGGCAGCAGCTTTTTGTCAGGGAAAGATCAATTGTATGAGTGAGCTTTCACCTGCGATCATTGAAGAAAAAATTAAACACTTTGTCAATCAAGTGCCATCCTCCCGAAAAATATTGTTCCCGGAAGGCAAAACCATAGAATTAAAAGAGCCGGAGATGGCCCAAAAAGTAAAGTATGGCTGAAAAAGTACTTTTCCTAAATCCACCTGGCGCTAAAATTTACATTAGGGACTACTATTGCTCCAAAGTATCAAAAGCCTATTATTTACCTCAGCCGGTTGATCTGCTAATGCAGACTGGTTTTTTTGCCCAAAAAGGTTACCAGTTGAAGGTAGTGGATGCCATAGCCGAGAAATTAACGGTGAAAGCCACCAATGCCCAAATAAAGGAATTTCAACCCGATCTGATCATCACTTTATGCGGGTCGGTATCTTTTGGTGAAGATGAGGCCTTTTTCCAACAATTGAAAAATGAAATTCCCCAAACTAAAATCTTATCTTCTGGAGACCTGTTTCTGGAAGATCCTGAATATTTCCTGAAATGCCATCCCTGGCTAGACGGAATTATCACCGATTTTTTTAGCGATTGTGGCTTGAAATATTTGGAGGGGAGCACCCACTTTATTAATGGATTGGTAACTAGAGAAAATGGAAAGCCCGCAACCAGTAATGGAAAGCAAAAATGGATAGACATTCCCCGACCCAGTCATGAATTGTTTAAGAACCATCTCTACCGCATGCCTTTTGCCAACCAATATCCCATGGCTACCGTGCTCACCAACTACGCCTGCCCTTATCCCTGTACGTTTTGTATCATGTCCACTTTGGAATTCAAAAGCAGAGAGCCTAACCAGGTTATGGAAGAGCTACTATTTTTGAAAGAAAACGGCATACGTTATCTTTATTTTTCCGACCAGACCTTTTACCTGCACCGGGAAGCCACCGAAAAGATCCTCGATTTCATGATAGAAGAGGAATTGGGATTTAGTTGGGTTTGCTTTTCCCGAGTAGATGTGTTGGATGAAGATAAAATGAGGAAAATGAAAGCAGCCGGCTGTAATGTGATAATGTTTGGCGTGGAATGGGCAGAAGATGAATATTGTCAAAAATACAAAAAACAATATACCTTGGCGCAGGTGAAAAATACTTTCGAACTTGCAAAAAAAGTGGGGATAAAAAGGATGGGTACTTTTTTAATTGGGGTACCGGGGCAAAGCGCTCAGTCCATTAAAAACACAGTAAATTTTGCCATCCAAATCAACGCCGATTATGCCTCATTCAACGTGGCCGTCCCACGAGCCAATACCTCTTTCAGGTCTGAGGCCATTGAACAGGGATTGATTTCGCCCGATGAACGGGTGATGGACCAATCGGGTAGTTTTATTACTATGGGAACCGGATTGGTTTCACCTGAAGAGATCATGTCTCTTAAAAAGGAAGCATACCGCAGGTTTTACTTCCGGCCTACCTACCTGGCAAAAAGATTGCTCGAAATCGAAAATTATCAGGAGCTCAAGACCCATCTGCGGGAGGGATATCACATTTTGAAAAGTCTCATTGGTTAATGCTGCCTTGGAAACC
>JAPUIM010000534.1 GCA_027297025.1 Bacteroidota bacterium
AAGTTATTTGCGATAATACCTGGTTTTAGGTTAAAGTGATTGCCACTTTCATCATTATTAAAACCAACTCTTATTCTGGTATTGGGCTTATGAATCATCCCTTTAAATTGGATTTTAAAGGTTGGTTTTGGTTGTTTATTCTATGAAGTCCCCGGTAGGGGTTATAGCCGTTTAATTCTTTTGCATAGTAGCCAGTTCCATTATAGGACCTACAGTTTTGTTGGTTCTTGCATTCTTCAGAACAGGCTCCCTCTAATTCCCATCCACATTTTTCACATATGGGTATATGATTATTACATTCAGGGTTGGCACAATTTACCATTCTATTGCAGGGATCCTCACATACATAACATTTACCATTGACCTTGGGGTTTACTTTATTCACTGAAACAACCACGCGATTATCAAATACGTAACATTTGCCATCAAAATCCTCACCACCCTCTTCTATTCCATATTTTATGATACCCCCATGGAGTTGGTAAACATTGTCAAATCCTTGTTCTAACAAAAATGCACTGGCTTTTTCACATTTAATTCCACCGGTGCAGTAAGTCACTATCTTTTTATTCTTGTAAGGTTCCAATTTTTTGACCTGTTGGGGAAAATCCCTAAAGTGTTCAATATCAAAGGTTATGGCCTTCTTGAATTTGCCTATGTCATGCTCATAATTAGACCTCACATCCACCAATACCACATCGTCCTGATCTTTTAGTTTTTTAAATTCCGCCGGCTCCAGGTATTTTCCGGTGAGAATGGTGGGATCGATTTGAGTGAATCCGGAATTTACAATTTCTGGCTTTACCCGCACATTAAGTTTTTGAAAGACATGCTGATCACTGGATTCCACTTTGAATTCAGTATGGGAAAATCTGGAATCCCTCAATAAGTCGGTCATATATTTATGACATTGAGCTTGCCTTCCTGAAATAGTCCCATTAATGCCCTCGTTGGCAATAATAATGCGACCTTTTAATTTATTCTTTATACAATAAAGATGATGATGCTCCCGGAACTCATCCGGATTTTCAATATGGGTATAACAATAATATAGAAGGATATTATAATCTTTCATGACTATTGTCTGATTTCAGGTTAGTTAAATGTATCAAATGAAGTTGAATGTTAAAAATATTCAGATCAAGGTTACACTGATTTGGCTGGATTGCCAAATACAGTTTGACCGTTTTTTACATCGCCAATGACCACTGATCCGGCCCCCACACTTGCATTTTTGCCGATCTTTACTCCGGAAACCACAGTAACCCCAGACCCGATAAAACTCCCTTCTCCAATAACGACACCTGAATTGATAATACTTCCCGCTCCGACTTGTATATAATCACTTAATTGGGCCTGATGTTCAATAGTAGCTTTACTATGAATTATACAATGATTGCCTATCTTGGCAAATGCTCCAACGGAAACCCCTGCATTTATAAAGCTGCCTTGGGACATTTGTGCTGTACTGCTAATAAAGGCACTGGGATGAATGGCATTAATCGGCATCACCTTTCTCCTGGTTTTCAATAAATCCACTATGGCTTTGCGTTCCTGGTTATTTTCCAATGCAACAAAAGCCTGGCATTTTTTGCCAATATATTTTAGAAAACCGTCATCTTCAGGATCACCCATTACTACCACATCGTTGATCTCTGCACCATGCAGTTTTTTATCATAATCAAGGAGACCATAAACCAGAATGCCGTTACTTTGAAAGATATCTAAAGCAGCTTTGCCTAATCCACCTGCGCCAATAATCATTACCGGATTTTCCATGTCTTTGAATGAGTGGCAAAACTACGAGTAATGAAGCATTTCTTCAAAATCAAATACCACAATCCGGAATCCATGCGATAGTAACTTTTAAGCATTTTGTTTCTTATCGCCCAGGAGTGAGATCACCCATGGTACTTCCTTTAGCCTTTGTAGCCAAGGATTGGCTGATAATATCAATAGCAGAAAAAAGGGCAGGAACCCTACTTTATACCGCGCCAAGGTACCATAATTGGGGGTAGAAAGGGCTAGCAATGCCCCTAATAAACAACAATAGACCAAGCAAGCAAAGATAAGCAACCGGTCGGTAGATGATGGTAAAGACATTTTGATACAATTAGCTATAGCCGCCACACTAAAAATCAGAATAATTAAATTTTCTACCCCGGTCAACATGGCCAGCATGCTATCTGATTGAAATGGGAGTGGTAAAAACAGACCACCAATCCAAGCCAAGGGCAGGTTTACTAACACACTTGAAATTTCCGGAGTTAAATTGTAAAAATGAATGTGTCCGGAATTTGGTGAAGCTTGTAGGGTAAGGTCATGGTTCAGAACCAGAACTTCCAGGAAGCGATCGAGATTAAGGTTTGGATGCATACTGGTAGCAGCCAATGTAATGGTTATAAAAACCACTATCCAAATTTTTACTTGTCGGTTAAAACTGGTTTCAATCTTATTCACTTTATTTTTCAGTACCTGGACTATGACAGTGGAGAAAAGTACCGGTATTAAAATCGCCACATAATAATATTTTAGTTGGAATATGATGATGTAGATTATAGTACTTATTAGAATTTCCAACCAGGAGATCTTGCTATGGCGATAAAGTTTGAGAAAAATTGTTAGCACAATGGCCATTAAGCCCATTACAATACTTTCTTTTAATAATCCGGAACTCCAAAAGATGGTGGAATGAAATATCAATATCGCTATTGCTGTTTCCAGTTTGAGTCTGGGATAATATTGGACAATCCTGTTGGCCAATACCCACATACCCCAATAACTAAAAACAGTA
>JAPUIM010000535.1 GCA_027297025.1 Bacteroidota bacterium
GTTTTCCTACATCCAGGTACGATAATCCTGATATTTCGCTTAATACATACGGCAGGAAATATTTTTCAGTAGGGTTTTTCAAGTCGTAAAAAATATCTGAATCCTGATTAATCAGAAATAAACTATCTGCCCCCCAGCCAAAAGTCGAAGAACCTGAACATCCTCCAAAATTCAACGAAAGTATTATTGGTGTTATAATAAACAAGTGCTTGTAAGAAGGAACTTGTTTTTTAAAGGAGCCTAAAAAGCTAATAGTGATCATGTTTTTTATGTGTCAAAGTAGAAATAAATGTATTACTTTATTATCCGAATTGTAAATCCTGATGTCGCAATCGAACTCAATATTGGCAAAAGCGAGGGCATTCTCAAAAAAGATGCTGACGAATCAACTTCCGGAGAACATCACATATCACTCAGCAGATCACACAAATGATGTGGTAAAGGCTGCTTTGGAAATCTGCAACAAAAGTGAATTCTCGGAGGAAAATATGGAAATACTTGAATTAGCTGCGTTGTTTCACGATTTGGGTTTCACCGAAGCTATTGATAATCATGAAGATTGCAGTGCCAGACTAGCCCTGGATTTTTTTAATGAAAATAGCTTTGACAACAATAAATCAGCAAGGGTGGTAGGCTGTATCATGGCGACCAAAATGCCACAAAGCCCAAAAAATATTGTAGAAGAGGCGCTTTGTGATGCCGACCTGTTACATCTGGCTACTGATAAATATTTTGAAAAAGCCAAACTTCTGCACGGTGAAATGGAGATAGTAAAGGGTACTAAAATTACAGAAAAGGAATGGATGGAAATGAACAGGTCATTCATCAAGTCTCACGAATTCTTTACGCCGTATGCACGTGAGAACTATGGCCCTAAACAAAATGAGAATCTTAAAAAGGTAGAAAAGAAATTAAAGAAAATGAAACAGGAAAAAGAAGTAGCAAAACTTCGACAAAAGGTAGAGGACCTCAAAATGAAGGTCATAGATGCCAAGGAGCAAAAACCTACACGCGGGATTGAAACCATGTTTCGATTAACATCCAAGAATCACCTTGACCTGAGTGCAATGGCTGATAATAAAGCTAACATCATGATTTCAATTAATGCCATCATTTTATCCGTGCTTGTTTCAGTACTTGTCAGAAAGCTTGAAGAGTACCCTTATTTAACAATTCCTACGCTTATCATGACAGGGGTATGTCTTATCACAATAGTACTTTCAATTTTGGCTACCAGGCCTAATGTTTCAAGGGGGAAATTCAATAAAAAAGATATCCTCAATAAGAAAACCAATCTCCTGTTTTTTGGAAATTTTCACAGTATGAATCGCGATGACTATGAATGGGGTATGAAGGAAATGATGAAAGATGCCGATTACTTATACTCCAGTCTGATCCGTGACATTTATTATCTCGGGGTAGTGCTTGGCAAAAAATATCGACTGCTAAGGTTTTCTTATACGATCTTTATGTTTGGTTTTGTGATCTCCGTAATTTCTTTTCTTATTGCCCAAATGTTTTTTAAATCTGCCTATCCGTATTAAGTGTTCAATTTGCTGACCATTTTATAGGTATCTGCCTGGGCATTGGTTATTAAATTTGATGAAGGTGTCCTTGATATATTTTCCATGTTCTCGCTAAGTTCGACCAGGTTCGTATTATCTGCTATTTGAAGTTCCAGGACGTCCAAAATCTGTTGCTTCAAAGAACCATTTGTCACAGGAAATGACACTTCAACACGATTATGAAGATTGCGATTCATCCAATCTGTTTGGAACCTTTCTTTTATTTTTTTAAATCGTAAAAAAATAACACAAGTAATTGCAACAATAAACCGATCCAAATATAAATCTGTGGTTGTAGCAGGGAATCATGAATTATTGGCTGATGAACCTGTGCCATATGGTAAAGACCTTGGTCCAAATCCCTATGATTTTCTTTTGATGGCCCTGGGTACCTGTGTAACCATGACCATTAGAATGTATGCTGACCGTAAAGGTTGGAACTTGGAAGAGGTTCAGGTACACCTCGATCAATCACGGGTATACGCTAAGGACTGTGAAAACTGTGAATCAGAAGATGGGTATGTTTACATCATCGAAAAAAAATTAAAGTTTACGGGTGAATTAACGGAAGAGCAGGTACAAAGACTTTTAGAAATATCCGATAAATGTCCCGTGAATAAAACCTTGAGCAATGAGATTAAAATCATAACGAAAACATTGGATTGAGTTCGACTTTTGACTATAGCGGATTTTACTACTATGGATGATATTCCTCCTTAGGCAAAGCAATTTTTTACATGGGTGATGTAGAGAACACAGGTTACAGACAATATACTGATTATTTGGGTTTGTGTTTTTTTCAGTATTGGTTCAAGAGAAGTCTGAAAGATGCTCGATTGATCGGACTTCAATTAAATAAATTCTAACTACTTGAAAACATAAGATTATTAACTTACTACAAGGTTTGGTATACTAGTTGGCATCCATTTAGGTAATCTATCACATATGAAACGCAACAAAATTTATAATCACAAAATGATCAGCCTTTCATTCCATACTATATATCGTTCTTTGATATTGTATTTTATTTTGCTGGTTAGTACTGAAATAAATGCCCAGGAGAAAGTCATCAACTTCAAAAATGATGATTCAGTGGTTGCCGTTTCGGGCGGATCTGAATATGCAGCAAGTAAATTCAAGCGTTTTTGGCTGGGGGACCACTATCGGGAATCCTGGACAGAGAAGATCAGTGTACCATATCTTAATCTGAATACTACATATAATGGATTAACGGCTTATAAAATTGGTGGTGGCCGTCAAACAACCAGCCTCAGGTTCAAAACTCAGGATGGAAGGGAATATGTGTTTCGATCCGTGAACAAAGACCCTAGAAAAGCAATTGATTTCGAATTAAGAGAATCAGTAATTGGAGATGTTATAAAGGATCAAACCTCAACACAGCATCCGTATGGCGCTATAGTGGTATCTGATTTGCTGGATAATACCGATATCCTTCATGCACGACCGAAACTTTATGTACTGCCGGATGATCCGGCACTGGGAAGTTTTAGAGCTGATCTTGCAAACCTTCATGGTATGTTGGAGGAACGAACCATTCCTGGCCCGGATAAAATTGTGAGTACTGAAAAAGTATTGCATGAATTACAGGAAAAGCCCACACAGACTATTGATTACAAGAACTTTGCAAAAGCAAGGATGTTTGATATATTGATAGGGGATTGGTCAAAACATGAGGATAATTGGAAATGGGGACAATATGATCTTGAAACGGGTAAATTTTTCAAACCAATACCCAGGGACCGGGATCATGCGTTTTCCAGATGGGATGGTGTACTGCC
>JAPUIM010000536.1 GCA_027297025.1 Bacteroidota bacterium
TTACCCTCGGAGATATCAGCTTCATTAGTTCCACGCTGGATAATGATTTCGAAAACCTCTTAAAAGATCTTGAGAATGCAGGCAATAACTTGATTAATTCATTCAAGCCATCGTTTGTATCCAACGCAAGTCTTACCGCCACCTATAATTTTAACCGTTATGGTTTGTCCCAGGAGAATACATCATTTCTTCGTTTGTTCCTGGAAGGTGGAGGTACCTTTGGTAATTTAGTCATGCGCGAGATTCTCAGTGATACCGTTGAGTTTTATCGATATGTGAAAATTAATGGCGATTTTCGCCGGCATTACCGCATCTCTAATCATGATGTCATTGCCTACCGGATCAATATTGGAGTGGCGGTACCTTATGGTGACAATCAAGTGTTGCCCTATGAAAAATACTTCTTCGCCGGGGGAAGCAATAGTATAAGGGCTTGGGTACCACGGAGATTAGGTCCGGGATCCTATGCAGCTTTTGACACCTTGGCTAACGAGCTAGTATTCGATGATAGTTTCGAACAATCGGGTGAAATATTATTGGAAACCAGCATTGAAGTGCGTAGAAATCTATTTGGTTTTATTAATGGTGCAGTTTTCATTGATGCCGGTAACGTTTGGACCATCCGGGAAGAGGCAACACGTCCAGGTTCTAAATTTAAAATTAATAGTTTTCTGGATCAAATCGCCATCGGATCAGGGGTCGGATTACGGTTTGATTTTTCATTTTTAGTATTGAGGTTAGACGCCGGGGTCAAGATATATGACCCAGCCCGGCCTTCAGGCACTCGGTTCATTTGGGATGATGGGTTTAAATCCGGTGCTTTCGCCAACACCGAAACTGTAGTATATAATTTGGGTGTGGGTTATCCCTTTTAACTATATTAATAGTCCAGTAATTTTTTTAGTATTTCCTCCACCTTAGTAGCATTGGGCAGCATGACTCTTTCTAAATCAACATTTAGTGGAACAGCTGGAAGATTTTTGGCACCTATGGTCATTACTGGCGCATCGAGATCCTGGAAACAATGTTGAGAGATCCTGCCGGCCAAAGACTCGGCAAAGGAATTCATCAATGGCTCTTCGGTCACAATTAATATTTTATTGTGTTTTTTTGTACTGGCCATTACCGCATCCCAATCCAAAGGATTCAAACACCTAAGATCCATAATTTCTACTTTTCCGGGGAATATTTTGCTTGCTTCTTTACTCCAATAAACGCCCATACCGTAGGTAATAATACCCGCCGATTTTCCCGTTTCTTCATGTTCTTTATCAGCAGATTGTATGATATTTGCTTTTCCTAAGGGAATTATATAATCGCCATCCGGTTCAGGGGTTTTGGCATCGTTAGTGCCAGGTACCTTCGACCAATATAGCCCCTTATGTTCCAACATGACCACTGGATTTGGATCATAAAAAGCTGCCTTGAAAAGCCCCTTTAAATCAGCTGCATTGGATGGGTAAACTACTTTAATACCACGGATGGTAAGCAATGTTGATTCTATGCTGCCGGAATGATAGGGTCCTCCTCCAGTATAGGCTCCTACCGGTATCCTTATTAGTGATTGGACGGGAAATTTACCCATAGTAAGGTAACAACTCTTGGACAATTCTTCCACCAGTTGATTCATACCCAGCCAAACATAATCGGCAAATTGGATTTCCACTATAGGCTTACAACCTACTGCCGACATACCTGTAGTTGAACCAACAATATATGCTTCTTGTATGGGAGTATTAAACACCCGGTCTTCTCCATATTTCTTGGCCAGGTTAGCTGCTTCCCTAAACACTCCACCCAACCTTTTACCTACATCCTGGCCATAAAACAAAGCCTCAGGGTGTTTTTTTAATATCTCATCCACTGCATGAAGGGCTGCATCCACCATCACTACTTTCTCCGATTTTGGAGGATTTCGGACCCCTTTTTCATCAGTGACAGGAGTTGGTGCAAATTCGTGTAGATCTACACTATCCGGATGAGGGTCTTTAGCATCCACCGCTTTTTCAAAGGCTTCGTTGACCAGTTTGGTGGCCTTGTCTTCAATCTTTTTGAGATCCTTTTTCTGCTCACCAAATTCGATAAGATGGTTGATTAATTTGGGCAATGGGTCATCCTGAGCATGGTCTTTTAGATCTTTCTCTCCCCGGTACCATTCTTTACGCACACCAGAGGTATGGTGGCCAAGAAGAGCACATTTGGCATGCACCAATATCGGTACCCTTTCCTTTCGTACATATTGAAAAGCATTATCAATGCTTAAATAAGAATCAATAAAATCTGTTCCATCTACTTTAACCCGTTTCATGCCTTTAAATCCCGCTGCAAATTCATATGCATCCATATTGCGCATTTCCTTGCCGGTGGCAGATATTCCCCAATCATTATCCTGTACCAAATACACGATGGGTAATTTCTTTAACACCGCCATTTGGAAAGCTTCTGAAACTTCTCCCTCAGTTACAGAACCATCTCCCAGGGAGCATAATACCAATGGTTGCTCCTCCTCAACCAAAAGCCCTTGTGATTCTAAATAGGCCACTCCTTGCGCCATGCCGGTTGCGGGAATAGCTTGCATTCCGGTGGCTGAGCTTTGATGGGGTATGATGGGGAATCCTTCCCTTTTCAAAGAGGGATGATTATAATAACTCCTTCCCCCGGAAAAAGGGTCATCACCTTTAGCCATTAGTTGCAGCATCATTTCATAGGGCTCCAGCCCTAACCCTAATAATATTGATTCGTCACGGTAGTATAAGCAAGCATAGTCATACGGCTGTAGTTGCAGGCCAACTGCCAGTTGTATAGCTTCATGACCACGAGATGTGCTATGAACATATTTGCTACAAATTGCTTTGTTTTCATCATAAATCTCCGCCATCCGGTGGGCACTGCACATGAGGCTGTAGGCCTTTAGCAATATTTCAGAATCAATAATGAATTTGGTATTTGCGCCTTGGGTTATAGACATGTTGTTTCTTGAGTATTAGCTTTTATTTGCTAATTTGATTACAAAATAAACAAAAAATGTTCAAACCTAACAACTATTCGTTAGGCATATGATTCTGCACAACTAACATCTTTAAATTATAGGTAAATGAACAAGGAAGAGATTGCTGAGGGATTTGAAGGTCTACAAAATGAAATATGTGCAGGGTTGGAGCAATCCGATGGAAAAGCAATTTTTCGAGAAGATCAGTGGGAACGAAAAGAAGGAGGAGGTGGAAAGACTAGAATCGTTTCCGAAGGTAATATCATTGAGAAGGGGGGCGTAAATTTTTCTAAGGTCTATGGACCCACCCCCGATAAGATCTTGAAAGCGCTTGGTCTTGAACCTGCAGATTTCTTTGCCACCGGTGTTTCATCTGTGATACACCCTATTAACCCTTGGATGCCTATCATTCATATGAATGTCCGGTACTTCAAAATGAGCAATGGTCAAGAATGGTTTGGAGGTGGTATAGACCTCACGCCACATTATGTGGTCAAAGAAGATGCTCGTTATTTCCATACTCAGGTAAAAAAGTGCTGTGAT
>JAPUIM010000537.1 GCA_027297025.1 Bacteroidota bacterium
AATACTAAAAAACACTGTCGCTTTATATGAAGATAGTAACAGTGATATCTGGATTGGGACATACAATCAAGGTGTTGTTCGATACAAAAGAAAGGAAGATAAATTCAAAATATTTGACATTAAAAAAGAGTTCGTCTCAAAAGTGATTTTAGGGCGACTTTTCCTTTTAGAGAGAATTATTTTATATGATTTTATTTAAGGATTGATTAAGTTTTTCTTTCTCAGGCAGCTATTTTGTCTAGGTTGTGGGCCACAGCTATTAAACCTGCTACTATTTTCTCCTGGGAGATTAAAAAGGAGCACTACCTCCTCCTTTTAATAGGTTTATTTTATTTCCTTCTTTTTCTACGCTTATTGGTCTGTCGCTTCATTTTCTTCCTGAATCTCTTGGCCTTTTTATCAGTATAGTATTTTCTGGATTTAAAACTGAATCCCCTGGTACTGTTGGGTGCAGAAACCAAGTTATATTCGGCTTTTAACCCAATTATGAAGTAATAGTCGCTTACGTCGGGATTACCTCTTTTATCTCCTTCTTGTTTCAATGGCAGGCCAATTTCAGGTCTTCTGTCGGCCAAAGTCCGGGCGATGGGATCGGTAAAGGAAGCGTTATCCACATAAACGGAACTTACATCATCTAAATAATCAGTGAAGGTATATCGATAACCTGCTTCTATCCCAATATTTATATTCCTGCCAACATTAAATTTTGCACCAACACCAAATGGGATCACCACAGCTATCGGACTATAAGAAACACCTTCCGTCTGCAGAGGTCTAAGACCAAACTTCTGTCCATTAATTTCTGCTTTGGCACTTTGAGTAGTAATACCTAATCCAATAAAGGCAATCGGATTTATAATGGGCTTTTCGAAGTACCCGATATCCTCAGGAGATAAATTAAAAACCGCCTGTGCGCTTAATTCAAAATTATTAGCTTCAAACGAAAGGTTCCGGTTGGCCAAACTGCTTTCAGGTCCGTTATCGACATCCGCACCACTTATTCTGTAGTAAGTTAATTCTCCCCTTAAACTTATATAATCGGTATATCTGTAGGAAACCCCCGCTGTAAAAGCTCCACTGAGATCGATTCCAAAGTCAGATTCTTTCAGTTCTCCGTAATAGGAACTGGACCCTATCCCAAACAAAACCGACACCTTACTTTGTCGCTGCCAACTCCAGCCCGCTTGGCCCTTTAATTGGTACACTGCAAAAAGCAGCAATAGGGTAAGCACAAAACCTTTCATAACTTTGTATTATAAATATAACAAAAATTAGAAGTATTGGTAATTTTATCCCAAGTAAATTGGTGACTTTTTGGTGCATATAAATATCCACCATTAATATTTACTTTTTTATTAATTGGTGAATAGTAAAAATATTGGCACAATTCCTAATTTCCAATATTGCTAACAAATTTTCGGAATTGAATTCAACTGATGAAAACCTTAACATTTAGGTCGATCATTTCAAGCATAATCATTAGTTTTAAACTCTCAAAACATACCAATATTTTTAAATGTGATTTTAAAGGAATTTCATTCTTCAGTTTCTACTTGGTTCAATCAAACCTTTCGGGCACCTTCTGAAATTCAGGTTCAGGCATGGCCTCAAATAAGGAAAAACAAAAATACCCTAATATCTGCTCCTACAGGATCCGGTAAAACTTTAGCTGCTTTTTTAGAGGCTATTGATAGTTTAATTCAACAAGGTTTAACCGGCAAATTAAGCAATGAGACGCAAATAGTTTATGTTTCTCCTCTTAAGGCCCTCAGCAATGACATCCATAAAAACTTGCAATTACCTATTCAAGGAATAGAAAAGATCATGGAGGACCAGGGTCTTCCAAGAGTCAAAATAAGGGTCATGGTTAGAACTGGTGATACGCCTACCTCCCAGCGCACAGCAATGATCAAGAATCCTCCTCATATACTGGTTACCACTCCGGAATCATTGTACCTTTTATTAACCAGTGAAAATGGCCGTAAAATGCTGGCCACCACCCGTACCGTCATCATTGATGAAATTCATGCCTTGGTTGGTAATAAAAGAGGCAGTCATTTATCCCTTTCACTGGAAAGGTTGAGTAGATTAACTCCCAAGCCCCCTTTGCGGATAGGTCTATCAGCTACTCAACGACCTATTGAGAAAGTTGCAAAATTTTTAGTCGGTGGTTCGGGTCAACCCAATTGTAAAATCCTGGATGCCGGCCATCAAAGAAAGGTTGATTTGGCATTGGAAATTCCCAGATCACCCTTAACCGCAGTAATGGCCAATGAAGTTTGGGAGGAGATCCATCAACGCCTGGAGGAATTAATTTTGCAACACCATACTACCCTTATATTTGTTAATACCCGCAGCCTTACCGAAAGACTTGCCCATCATCTTACAGAAAGACTGGGTTCGGAAATGATCACTGCCCACCACGGCAGTATGTCCAAGGAGCACAGGTTGGAGGCAGAACAAAATTTAAAAGAAGGCAAACTGAGGGCCCTGGTAGCTACTGCTTCATTGGAACTGGGAATTGACATTGGCTCAGTGGACTTGGTGTGCCAACTGGGTTCTCCCAAATCGATAGCCACTTTCCTGCAGAGAGTGGGCCGCTCTGGTCATTCAGTGGATGGGACTCCAAAAGGCCGGTTATTTCCATTGAGCAGAGATGAGTTAGTAGAAAGCGTAGCCATTTTGGATGCCATCCGCCGAGGTGAACTGGATAAGATTGTCATGCCTGAGAAACCATTGGATGTATTGGCTCAACAAATTATCGCTGAAACCTCCAACCAGGAATACCATGAGGATGAGTTATATAACATGGTGAAAAACGCATACCCTTATCGAAATCTGGAGAAGGATGAGTTTAGTAATCTCCTGCAGATGATGGCGGATGGTTTTAGTCCACGACAAGGTCGGCGAAGAGCTCATATTTACAGAGATCTGGTTCATCGAACGGTTAAGGGTAGAAAAGGCGCCAGATTAACCGCACTAATTTCAGGGGGTACTATTCCTGATCAATTTGATTATGACGTTATTTTAGAGCCTTCAAGCACTTACATTGGAAGCCTCAATGAGGATTTTGCCATAGAAAGCATGCCAGGGGATATTTTTCAGCTGGGTAACAATTCGTGGCGAATTCTCAGAGTTGAAACCGGTAAAGTTAGAGTTCAAGACGCCCATGGCTTACCTCCTTCCATGCCTTTCTGGCTGGGAGAAGCTCCAGGAAGGACTATTGAATTATCCCAGGCAGTTTCTTTTCTAAGGGAGGAAATATCTGATCGATTGGGAGATTTAGAACATCTACCTGGTCCTCAGGAAGATGGAGATGCTCCATCGGAACAATGGAAAAATGAAGCTTTAAAATGGTTGACCCAGGATGTTAAAATTTCGGAATCTGCCGCCGACCAAGTGGTGACCTATCTGGGAATTTCCAAAGCAGCCCTGGGAGTAATGCCTTCACATAAAAATATTGTCCTCGAACGCTTTTTTGATGAGGTGGGTGATATGCATCTGGTCATTCATTCTTGTTTTGGCAGCAGACTTAATCGAGCCTGGGGTTTGGCCTTGAGAAAAAGGTTTTGCCGAAAATTTAATTTTGAACTACAAGCAGCAGCCAATGAAGACGCCATTGTCTTATCGCTGGGCGCCACCCATAGTTTTCCCCTGGAAGAGGTATTTAGTTATCTTAATCCCAAGACTGTCAGAAATGTACTGGTACAGGCCTTGTTGGATGCTCCAATGTTTAATGTAAGATGGCGATGGAATGCCTCCACCGCATTAGCCATCCAAAGACGCCGAGGCGGAGTTCGGGTACCACCACAGATTCAGCGGTCTCAGGCCGAAGACTTGATTGCCTTGGTTTTCCCTGATCAATTGGCTTGTCTGGAAAATATTTCCGGAGAAAGGGAAGTACCTGATCATCCACTTGTACTCCAAACGATTCATGATTGTTTGTATGAAGCCATGGATATTGAAGAGTTAGAAAAACTTCTGACAGATCTCCGAGCTGGCAAACTGAACCTGGTTGCCAAAGATCTCAGAGAACCTTCACCCATGTCGCAGGAAATACTCAATGCCAGGCCTTATACTTTTCTTGACAACGCACCACTGGAGGAACGCCGCACCAATGCTATCAAAAACCGCAAATGGCTTGACCCCTCTGAGGCCAAAGAACTTAGTCATTTGGATGAAGCGGCTATTGAAGCAGTGAAAACCGAATCCTGGCCACAAATTACCAGTCCGGAAGAATTGCATGACACTTTGATATTGTTCGGTTTTATTACAGAGGAAGAAGGAAATATTGGATCTAACGGACAAAATTGGGAGCAGTATTTAATTCAACTAATTGCATCTGGACAAGCTACCACCCTAAAGATTCCTAATCTACAAAAAATATGGGTAGCTCTGGAAAGGACAGAACAATTCAACTTGGTATTTGATCAGCCAAAATACCAACCAGAATTGAAAATTTC
>JAPUIM010000538.1 GCA_027297025.1 Bacteroidota bacterium
ACCAATGGCACCAATATCACAAATCCAACTTCATAAAATAACGGTACCCCTACAATAAAACCAGTCAACACCAACGCCCATTGAATATGTTTTTTACCGAAAACCTCCATTAGGCTGGAAGTAATTCTTTGGGCGGCCCCGCTGTCTGCCACCAGTTTGCCCAACATACTGCCAAAGCCCAAAATTATTACCAGAAATCCCAGCGTGTCACCAATTCCTTTTTCCAGGGAATCTGTTACCGCCTGAATCTCCATTCCCTCGGCCAGGCCCACCAACATGGCCACTATTACAAAAGCTATAAAAGCGTTGAGTTTGAAGTAAGCGATGAGTACCAACAGCAGTAAGATTCCCAGAATGACGATTAATAGAGGCATAACAAAAGTTTAAATTTGATGTGGATAAAAGTTCATTTATTTATTCATTTTTTTTATTCTCAGATAGCCAAAAAGGGTGGGTTTTGCCAATATTTTTCTCACTTAATATCTTGCCGTACAAATCTGGCCTTCTGGCATTTCGGTAGCGAAAACCTCCAGCCAAGGTTAGTTTTTCCGGTGTACACAAGCCTACCGTAATCTGGTTGTCAAAACTTTTTATTTCAGCTATGATATCTCCAAATGGATCGAGGATCAGGGAGTTGCCATTTTTTATTTGGTCACCTTCCATACCTATTGGATTACTGAATACCACGTATACTCCATTGTCATAGGCCCTGGCCGGCAGCCAACGCATCAGCCACTCTTTGCCCTTAGGTCCGTCAAATTCCCTCCTTAGGGTGGCTGGATCCTTTACTCTGTTCTCCCACAATTTTTTATCTACATAGCCACTTCCCGGTATAGGGGAGGGAGTGCACATAGTTACATGTGGTGCAAATATTATGTCTGCGCCCAGCAGCGCAGTGGCCCTTACGTTTTCGATAATATTGTTGTCATAGCAAATTAAAATGCCACATTTCCAGCCGTTCAGATCAAAGACCAGATATTGATTCCCGGGAGATAGATGCTGGCTGATGAAGGGATGTAGTTTTCGGTATTTGGCCAACAAACCGGTTTTATCAATGCAAACATAGGTATTAAATAAATCTCTATTTTCATCAATTTCTAACAACCCAGCCAGTATGGTTACACCATATTTCCCCGATATTCTTTTTAATTCTTCCAGGCTTTTGCCCTCAGGGATTTTTTCAGACAATTTCACAATCTTATCTTTTGAAAGATCCTTTAAAAATGTATACCCGGTAATGCACATTTCATGGAAGGAAATTGCCTGAGCGCCTTGACTTTTAGCCGTCGCGGTTAAATTTTCTATGATGGAAAGATTATAAGCCTTATCGCCGTTGTGATTTTCAAACTGTGCGGTGGCAATTTTGATGCTTTCCATATTGGGTTTACCAGGCTAATTAAAGAATTGAGTGGTGTTGAAAGGAATGATCTTACTCAGTTTTTATTTTATTCCAGGTTTTGAACAGGACATATGACCCAATAGCAGTTACGATAGTAAAAATAATTGCTGGAATAAAATCTCCATAAATCCAATTTCCCGAGGCGAATAAGGCTCCATACACAGTGACACTACCGATGACCATTAGCAGTATCCCCAAGGGAAGTTCATCCTTGTGAGAAATCGGTTCGATAGGTTCATTATCCAAGGCTGCTTTTTCAATCACCATATTCCAACCTGGACCAGCAGGCTTGATCAGCCGGTAGAAATTGCGTAAAGTTTTGTCATCGGAAGGAGGGGTGAGATAGGTGGAAATCACCCACACCAAGGTTGTTAGTACCGCTCCGGTAACTGTCTTCATCCAGGGTTCAAGGGGAAGGAACCCCATATTATCATGTACAAAAGTGAGGTAACAAGCAATGATAAGGGAAGAGATCATGGCAATAATCTCGGTTTGGGCGTTAATACGCCACCAAAACCATCGCAGGATGTAAATCAATCCGGTGCCCGCACCCAATAGTAATAACAGATTGAAAACTTGAGTAGCATCCTTTAGTGCCAATCCCAATGCTGTTCCCAAAGCCATAGAAATAACGGTAAAAAACCTGGCTACCCAAACCAGGCGTTTTTCGCTGGCATCTGGTTTTATAAACCTTCGATAAAAGTCATTAACCAGGTAAGACGCTCCCAAATTTAATTGAGTGGACATGGTGGACATATAGGCGGCGATTAGCGCGGCAGCTACCAGTCCCAATAATCCAGACGGCAAAAAGGTGAGCATAGCCGGATAAGCCACGTCATGCCCCAATTTATCTGCCGGGAGGTTGGGGAAGGCAGTTTGAATATCGGAAAGTTGGGGAAATACTACCAAAGAAGCCAACGCAATCAATATCCAGGGCCAGGGACGCAAGGCGTAGTGGGCCACGTTAAATAACAAAGTGGCTCCCATGGCATTTCTTTCATCTTTTGCCGATAACATTCGTTGGGCGATATAACCCCCTCCACCGGGCTCCGAACCCGGATAATAGGAGGCCCACCATTGGACGGCTAAGGGTACCATCAGAATGGGGACCCAGATCGAAGGGTCTGAGAAATCTGGCAATAAAGACATCTTTTCCATCACCAATGAATTTTCCAGCAAAGCAGTAAGCCCACCCACCTGGTCTAGATTGATCAGGTATATACAAGCCCACACCGATCCGATCATGGCCATAATAAATTGTACCAGATCGGTAATGATAACTGCTTTTAAACCTCCTAATGCACTGTATATCAACGTAATGGAACCAGCTATTAAAAGAGTTTGCCACCCTTTCATGCCTAAAATAATTTCTCCGAATTTTATGGCGGC
>JAPUIM010000539.1 GCA_027297025.1 Bacteroidota bacterium
CATGATCAGGGCTATGATAAAAGTGACGGGTAAGCTTACCAACCTTTTGTCATGTAGTTGCAGGCCGTAATTGGTATTCACAAAGTCAAAGACCGGGGAGAAAGCTTCGGCCATTGCTATTATATAAAAAGCAATACTGATAGCTTGCGAAAAAAACAAACCTACCCCAATGGCCGCTCCGATATTTATGCCAAATGACCGGGATATAATATAATAAACTCCACCGCCTTCCACTTTTTGATTGGTGGCAATTTCAGCTATGGCTAATGCAGTGGGAATAGTCACTAAATGGCCCATGAAAATAATGGCCAGGGTCCCTAAAAATCCAACACTACCTACAGCATATCCAAACCTCAAAAACAATATGGCCCCTACGATAGTGGAAATGGAGGTCATAAAAACCGGGACGGTTCCAAAATTGGCTTTGGCTCTTATTAGTCTACTCATTGCAGGAACAAAACTCAATTAAATATCCGCTTTTCATTATATAAAAAAAACTCTCATTTCATTATTTTGCTAGTTCTTAAAATGGATAACATGCACCTCTACAAAATTTCCGGTGGTGGACGCCCACAATATTTAAATTTATGGGCCATTTAGCTTGTAATTTTTAGTATTTAAAATGCTAGTTTAAACATAGATTTTTTTATTGGATGAAGTTAAAATATTAATGATCAATATTAATTGTGCCTTAGTTTCCTCTATTTAAAAATTCATTTGTAATTTTCTGTTATGCCCAAGAAACTGAACAAATTGTGGTACGCTCTTGGTCTATCAACTCTAGGTGTTTTGACCGGGGTGATAGGATTCGTGATGATTGAAGGCTATTCAGTACTTAACTCATTTTATATGGCAATTATCACTATTTCCACAGTGGGATTCAAAGAAGTGCAACCCTTGTCCGATGGTGGCAAGATATTTACAGCATATATATCATTTTAAATCTTACTATTTTTGCTTATGTGGTTTCAGTGATCACTACCTATCTGGTTGAAGGTGAGCTGAGATCCTTATTTCGAACTTTTATGTCAGAACGGGAATTAAAAAAAATTTGATAAGCATATCATCGTAGTGGGCTATGGCCGCAATGGATACATGGCAGTTAGCGAATTGGAAAAGAGCAAGAAGAAGTTTATTATCATCGAGCGGGATGATAAATCAATAGAGGAAATTTCAAAAAATAAAAAACTGCCTTTCTTACGAGGAGATGCCACCGCAGATGAAATCTTAATAACCGCGGGAATCCATAGGGCCAAGTCGATAATCACCACCTTGCCCCAAGATAGTGACAATGTGTTCATTACCTTGACCGCCAGGGAATTGAACCCTCAAATACAAATTATATCCAGGGCCTCCAGGAAAAACTCCGAAACCAAATTGTTTCGGGCTGGGGCCAACCACGTGATCATGCCCGATGCCATAGGTGGATTGCATATGGCCCAGTTGATCACCAAACCCTATGTGATTGAGTTTTTAGAATTGCTGGGAGGAGAAGGTGGCGAAGAGATGCGGTTGGAAGAGTTTGCCTCTATGAAGAACTTAATAAGGATAGCCGGGGGAAAAGCCTAAATGATTTGAATATACGAGGTAAAACCGGGGCTTCGGTGATTGGGTTTTAAACACAAGCACAAGGGTTTCATATTTAATCCCAGTCTGGAGACAGTCATTGGGGAAGATGATATACTAATCGTATTAGGATCCAATGATGATATCAATAGCTTTAAGAAACATTACCTGTAATATCATTTCTTGAATCCAATCTTGTTACCTCTGAACCCTTGGGCCTCCACCATATTGGCTTTTTTTATTACTTTATCCTTGAGTTCCGATTTATAATTTTCTAATTTTTTGGCTACTTTGGAATCGGCAGTACCGATGATTTGTCCCGCCAACAGCCCTGCATTTCTTGCTCCGTTTAAAGCAACTGTGGCTACCGGGACACCGGCAGGCATTTGTAGGATGGATAAAATTGAGTCCCAACCGTCCACCGAATTTCTGGACTTGATAGGTACTCCAATCACCGGTAAGGTAGTTATACTGGCTACCATTCCTGGCAAGTGAGCGGCCCCGCCTGCGCCGGCAATGATCACCAAAAGACCCTTTTTTCTGGCATTTTTGGCATAATCAAACATCCGCTGAGGCGTTCGATGGGCGGATACAACAGTCACTTCAAATGGAATGCCCAAGTCCTCCAATGCCAGTCCAGCTTCTGACATAACGGATAGATCGGAGTCACTACCCATTATCACACCTACTTTTGGTTGTTTCATGCCTTTATTTTTAATGAGTGTTTCACAGAAATAATTTTTTCCTTAATGCTTACCATATCATTACCGGTAATGGTAACATGGCCCATTTTCCTAAAAGGTTTGGTAGTTGATTTACCGTATAAATGGATATGGACTCCTTCTATTTGCAGGACTTTTTCCATTCCTTCAAATATGGCAGGGCCATTAAAACCCGGTTCTCCCAACAAATTTACCATGGCCGATGGAATTATGGTTGACGTGTCTCCCAAAGGCAGATCCAGGATCGCCCTCAGATGCTGCTCAAATTGCGATGTTTGATTAGCTTCTATAGTATGATGACCACTATTGTGGGTCCTTGGCGCCAGCTCATTGACCAGGATTTGATCATTAGAATCAAGAAACATCTCTACCGCTAACAGACCAACCATATCCAATTTCCTTATAATATTGAGGGCTAACTTTTGCGCTTCTTCTTCTAATTCAGTTGAAAGATCTGCCGGGGAAAACAGGTATTCCACCAAATTGGCTTGGGGATGAAATACCAATTCAGTTACAGGATATGAAACCGTGTCACCATTTTGCTTTCTTGCCACAATGACCGCTATCTCTTTTTTGATATCTACCAGTTTT
>JAPUIM010000054.1 GCA_027297025.1 Bacteroidota bacterium
AAACCCAATTAATCTTAGCCCACGACCTTGGATTTTTGGACTCGAGGAATTTAAGCCCATTGCTGGAACAAGTTCATGAAATTCAAAAAATGATCATTGGTCTTCAAAGTGTTATGAAACAATCTTAGTACTTTCTATTAATGACTTTGTACTTAATGTTCCTGCACTCCTAAATACAGCCCATCTTCCCTTAGTTCTATTTTATGAAGCCTGCCGGGAGCGGTTCGATCTTTACATTCTGTTCCGGTGGTCAAACTAAACCGGTGGTTGTGCCAGGGGCAGACTATCTCGTTGAGGTAATTGGTGGTTCCTTTGGTGAGAGATTCACCCATATGAGGACAGGCATCGTCGATGGCAAAAAATCCCTGATGGGTATGTGCAAGGCAAATGCGTTGATCCCGAGCTATCAATAATTGGGTCTTTCCTAAGGGCACTTTGGTTTTTGCCTCCGATAAATTATTAAATATCTTATACCATTTCATCCATTCACATCAGTTGCTGATGCTGGCGAGTTCACTGTACCCAGTTAGTTTGCCTTTCTTATTACAAGACTCTGACCTCACCATGCCCACTTCTTTAGCATACCATTCGGCAGCGCTACCCCTAAAAGTCATTAACATCTTGGTTTCAATGTCGTAGGTGATTTTCATGCATTCAAAAGTGCCGGCTTCGGTAGTGATTTCCTCAATGGCTTCTACCTTGCGATTGCTGATGGTAGTAGTAATCCTCATTACCTCACTGATATTTATGGTGACCCTGCCATCTTTTAGATCCTGTCCAGGTGAAGCGTCCGCGGGTATATCCAGAAAATCTCCATCCACCGTGGTATTCATGCCGGCACCGGCCATTTGGTCCATGGAAAGTCCACCGGTCATTTTAAACTCAAACTGTCCATCCACACACCTTACCTGGTATTCCAAGTTGGTCAGTTCCTCATCCTTTTTATCAAAAATTTTAGACGCTACCGAAACTTGCAAATTGTCCCCACTTTCATCTTTGCTCAACACTTTATGTTCGGCTTTGCCTTGGTATTTTCCCTTGCTATTGTAATTCTTAATCACAAACTCCGCTCCCTCTCGCATGGGAAAATAAGCGGTGCAATCCCCCAAGAACTTTTTTTCTTTGGGAATACCAATAGCCAAGAATAGGAATAGGCCAAAAACAAGTATTATGAATTTTTTCATATTGATAAAGGTTGGTTTTTACAAATTTAATACTTTGAAGATAAGGTAAAAGTCCCTTCACCCATACCAGCCAGTAAGTTCATAGCTTCCTCAACCGTCTCTACCTCTTGTATGGTAAGTACCAGCCGGTTTTTAACTTCTCTCATTCTACACCGGTGGGGATGCTTTTGCACAAACTGAAGGACCTGACCAAATATTTCCGAATTGTAATATTCAGCTCTATCAGAGGATACCAGATGACATTTCATGTTTTGGTTTTTGAGCATTAACCTTTCAAATCCCAGGTTTTTGGCCAACCATCTGAGCCTTACCGTTTGGGCAAGGTCCATCACTTCAGCTGGTATAGGCCCAAACCTATCTTTGAGAGTATCCATAAATTGATTGAGGGCCTCCTGATCCTCCAGATTATCAAATTGAGTGTAAAGACTGAGCCTTTCGGAAATATTGGACACATAACTTTCGGGTATTAGGATCTCCATATCGGTTTCAATAACACAATCCCGCACCAACGTTTTAACTTGTTGATATAGATCTGTTTTAAACAGATTTTTGAATTCATCTTCCTTGAGTTCCAGAATAGCTTCGTCTAAAATCTTGTGGTACATTTCAAAACCCAAATCATTGATAAACCCACTCTGTTCACCACCCAATAGGTTTCCAGCACCCCTAATGTCCAGATCGCGCATGGCCACCTTAAATCCATCACCTAATTCAGAGAATTCCTCAAGGGTGTTTAATCTTTTACGTGCTTCTGCTGAAAGTCCAATGGTTGGAGGAGATAACAAATAGCAGAAGGCTTTTTTGTTGGATCGACCCACCCGACCGCGCATCTGATGGAGGTCTGATAAGCCAAACATGTGGGCATGATTGATGATCATAGTATTGGCATTAGGGATATCCAAGCCCGACTCCACAATGTTAGTAGAAACCAAAATGTCATATTCTCCTTCAATAAATTTCATCATGGACTTTTCAAGTTTGGAGCCTCCCATCTGTCCGTGGGCCACACCAATCTTGGCGTCGGGGACCAGATTGTGGACGATATTGGCTATCTCATCAATGTCTTTGATACGGTTGTGAATAAAAAATACTTGTCCGCCTCGTTGAAGTTCCAATCTGATGGCGTCTCGAATGATCTCCTGGTTAAAGGTATGAATTTCGGTAGTCACTGGTTGGCGGTTGGGGGGAGGGGTGGAGATGATACTTAAATCACGAGCGCCCAATAAAGAAAAGTGAAGGGTTCTGGGAATAGGTGTAGCGGTTAAGGTCATGGAATCAACTTCAAATTTTAATTCCTTTAACTTTTCTTTGGCAGCAACCCCAAACTTCTGTTCCTCATCGATAACCAGGAGTCCCAGATTTTTGAATTGGACATCCTTGTTGAGTAAACGATGTGTGCCGATAAGTATGTCCACCTTACCACGGGCTAGTTTCTCCAGTGTAAGTTTAATTTGCTTGGAGGACTTAAAGCGACTGATGTACTCTATATCCACAGGAAAATCACTTAATCTTTCGCTAAAAGTACGATGATGCTGCATCGCCAGGATGGTGGTGGGCACCAAAATGGCCACTTGCCTCCCGTCCAGGACTGCTTTAAAGGCGGCACGGATGGCAATTTCCGTTTTGCCGAATCCTACATCACCACAAACCAACCGATCCATGGGATGAGGCTGTTCCATATCTTTCTTCACATCGGAAATAGCGGAGGCCTGATCGGGTGTGTCCTCATAAATAAATGAAGATTCCAATTCCGCCTGTAGGTAATTATCAGGGGAGAATGCAAATCCAGGTGCGGCTTTCCGCTTGGCATATAGCCCAATCAGGTCAATAGCGATTTCTTTAACTTTTTTCTTGACCCTTTTTTTCTTTTGCTCCCATTCTTGGGAACCTAGCTTATTTATGGAGGGAGGAATTCCTTCCTTGCCACTGTATTTTGAAATTTTATGGAGAGCATGAACATTGAGATACAATAGATCGTCGTCTTTATAGATAATCCGCAAGACCTCCTGGTCTCTTCCTTTGACTTCAATTTTATCCAATCCGGCGAACCTACCTACTCCATAATCAATGTGGACCACATAATCGCCAGGATTTATGGTTTTTAGTTCTTTTAAAGTCAGTGCTTTTGATTGGGTATACTTGGCGCTCCCTTTATAGCGATGAAACCGGTCAAAAATCTGATGATCAGTATAAATGGCCAGATTCAGATTTTGATCAATAAATCCCTGGTGTAGACTAACCGGAAGGGATTGGAAACTAATGTCCGGGTCGATCTCATCAAAAATTGTCCTTAGCCGCTCTATCTGTCTCTCGGAATCAGAGGTAATGATATTTTGACGGTGTTGGATTTGTCCTTGATGTAATTCTTTTGCCAGTATTTTAAAGTTTTTGTTGAAAGAAGGCTGAGGTTGTGCTTGATAATCGATTTTCATGTTGGCAGGAAGATAAAACTTATGGCCGAACTCGATGGCCACAAAACTTGAAACCTTTTTGAAAAAATGCTTCCCTGTTTCGAATAGATCCTCCGGTTTATTTAATAGGGATCCCCCGATTTCAGTTTTGATCTTCTCGAAACTGTTGAAACATCTTTCAAAGTATTGATCCAGTAGATCTCTGGTATGGCCCAAATCTTTAAACCACAGGATGGTATCTGGGGGAAGAAAATCAAGAAATGATTGTCTTTTGTCTTCCCAAATCTTGGTTTGCACATTGGGAACTAGATGGATCTGATCCCTCGGTTGTACGGACAACTGACTTATTGGCTCAAAAGTGCGTATGCTTTCAATCTCATTTCCCAACAATTCGACCCTGTAGGGTAATTTATGGGCAAACGAAAAAATATCAACAATACCCCCTCTAATTGCATACTGACCAGCTTCATAAACAAAATCGACATTTTCAAAATCGTAGGAATTGAGAAATTCCACGACCTTGGATAGATTTAATTGATCGCCCACTTTGGCGGTAAAAGTGTTTTTGCGCAGGGATCTTTTATTGATCACTTTTTCCGTCAATGCTTCCGGGTACGTAATAATTAAAGCGCCTTGAGTATTTTGTTGGTTGATCTCACTTAGTATTTCAGCTCTTTGTAAAACATTGGCGTTCTCAATTTCCTCAAATTGATAAGGTTTCTTGTAGGAAGAAGGAAATATCCTCACTTCGGTGTCTAACAGGTTTTGGACATCATTTTTAAAGTAGCCGACCTCTTCCTTGTCATGCATGACAAACAAATGATTAATACGGTTGGATTTAAATAGGGTACTGGCTACAATAGCATCTAAACTCCCGGCCAGCCCCTTAATATGTAGGGTATATGGTTGTTCTTTCTTAACTTGACTAGCCAGGGTTTGGATTACTCCATCAGATTCGTATAGTTGTAATAGATCCTTGGTCCCCATTTTTTTAATGGATGCAAAGGTACTAATTAACCCAATTTAATAGGTTTCCTATATCCCAGTTTAACAGAGATCAAAAAAATTTGTGTTTATCAATATTAGTTGGTTTTTTTCTGTTATACTTAATGTAGATTAGGATAAAAGCATGCACCAGCAATGGAGAAATACTAAAACTGAAATCCAGGATAGCGCTTTCCTGAAGATTGAAAAACTTCATCCTTACAAGATGATTTTATTCTTATCAATAGTGGGAAGCAGTCTGATATTCATGTTTATGGCTTTAGCTTTCTGGGCCAATTCTATTGATTCTGAAACTACCCAACAGTTTGAGCTGCCCAAAATATTTACCTTGAGCACCATTATTTTGATCTTGTCCAGTTTTTCAATTTCAAAGGCCCTGCCATTTTTTCAGGCAGATAATGCCCGTTCATTATTTTATTCTTTGTTGATCACCTTGGGGCTTGGCCTGTTTTTTGCCCTTTGTCAATTTATTGGATGGAAGCAGTTGGATGATTTGGGTATTTATCCATCAGGCCATTCATCCAGAACTTATTTGTATATAATTTCCGGACTGCAGCTTATCCACTTGTTGGGCTGCTTGATCTTCTTGGTCATGGCATTGTCCATGGCTTGGCTGGCCAAGCAAGATCCGGTGAAAAACCTTATGATTGTGACCGATTCAAGAAATAAAATCAAATTGGAAATACTAACCATCTACTGGCACTTCTTGGATATTAGCTGGGTCATTTTGTTCTTGTTTTTCCTATTTGTTTTTTAAATATTCTCAACTTGATTTACCGGGGCCGGTACTTCTCAATATAGTCGTTGATATATTCCTGTGCCTCATGGAAATAGAATGAAAACTCTTTTATCTTTTCAAAATA
>JAPUIM010000540.1 GCA_027297025.1 Bacteroidota bacterium
ATATTATGTGAATGTCCTACACTCAATTCCAAAATGTTTCCCTGGGTAGTTGCCTTGTACCCCACTCCAACCAACTCCAATTCTTTGGTATATCCTTCTATTACACCCAATAACATATTATTGATCAAGGACCGGTAAAGACCATGCATGGATTTATGCCGTTTTTGATCAGTTGGCCTTTCAACCAACACCAGATTATCCTTCAACTTTATTTTTATGTCCTTATCAATTTTCTGACTCAACTCTCCTTTTGGCCCTTTGACAGTAACTATTTGATCAGAGACAGTCACACTGATACCCTCAGAAATTTCAATGGGTTTATTACCAATTCTTGACATTATTTGTGCTTAATAAACATAACAAAGTACTTCTCCCCCTACTTTTTCCACTCTGGCTTCTTTATCAGTGATTACTCCCTTAGAAGTAGATAAAATTGCCACTCCCAATCCGTTTAATACCCTGGGCAATCCTTCTGCCTTAACATATTGTCTCAAACCCGGTCGGCTTATCCTTTTCAAACTTACAATAGCCGATGATTTAGTTAACGGATTGTACTTTAGAGCTATCTTTATAGAGCCTTGATGCCCTTTATCATCTTCAAACTTATATCCCTGGATATACCCTTTCGAATGCAACAACTTGGTTATCTCCTTTTTCAAGTTAGAAGCTGGGATCTCCACAATTCGGTGGTTTGCTTTGATAGCGTTTCTAATTCGAGTTAAATAATCAGCGATTGGGTCAGTCATTTTATTTATTATCTTTCATGCTAAAATTCAGCCTGCAAAGTTACTTAAGTTATGATTAAATTTAAAGGTTAAAGTCAATGAAAATTACCAACTAGCCTTGGTCACACCGGGAATTTTACCAGCACTCGCCATTTCCCTAAAAGTAACCCTGGAAATCCCAAATTTTCTCATATAACCCTTAGGCCTTCCAGTTAATTTGCATCGGTTATGTAGCCTGACTCGCGATGAATCTCTGGGTAATTTATCTAAACCCGTATAATCTCCATTGGCTTTTAACTCTGCTCTTTTTTCAGCGTATTTAGCTACAAGCCTTACTCTTTTTCTTTCTCTAGCCTTTATTGATTCTCGTGCCATATTTATTTGGTTTTGCTTGCAAAAGGCATCCCAAAGGCCTTTAGCAATTCATAACTTTCTTCATCAGTTTTCGCTGTTGTTACAAAGGTTATGTTCATCCCTGATATTCGATTTACCTTGTCTATACTAATCTCAGGAAAAATGATTTGTTCCTCAATTCCTAAGGTGTAATTACCTCTTCCATCAAATCCCTTGGTATTGACACCACGAAAGTCCCTTACCCTTGGCAGTGAAACGCTCATCAGACGATCCATAAATTCATACATTTTTTCTGCCCTCAAGGTCACTTTTGCCCCAATTGGCATTCCCTCTCTAAGTTTAAAATTAGAAACGGATTTTTTGGCAATGGTCACAACCGCCTTCTGACCGGTAATGGCAGATAGTTCATCCGCACCTACATCTACCTGCTTTTTATCATCAACACCAGCTCCCACACCCTTATTAATGCATATTTTGGTGATTTTAGGAACTTGCATGACGGACTTGTATTGAAACTTCTCCATCATTGCGGGAACAATTTCCTTATAATAATGTTCTTTTAATCTTGTATTAGGCATCTTTTAAAAATTCTCCCGATTTCTTGGAATATCTATGAAGCTTTCCTTTATCATTTAATTTTCTACCTGTCCTGGTTTGTTCTCCGCTAGAAGGATCTATTACCATCAGATTGCTCAAATGTATGGAACCCTCTTGTTTTTCTATTCCCCCTTTTGGATTATTAGCTGAAGGCTTCACATGTTTTACTACCATATTGGCTCCTTCAACAATTCCACGATATTTTTTGGGATCCAAAGATAGAACTTTACCGGACTTACCTTTTGAATTACCGGCGATCACTTTAACCGTATCTCCCTTTTTTATATGGATCTTGACCTTCTTTTTCATCATTTACAATACTTCGGGTGCTAGTGACACTATTTTCATAAATTGTTTTTCCCGCAATTCACGGGCTACAGGACCAAATATCCTGGTGCCTCTAGGCTCATTCTGAGGAGTCAACAATACGGCAGCATTATCTTCAAATTTAATATAAGAGCCATCTCTTCGCCTTACTTCCTTTTTGGTCCTCACTACCACTGCCGTGGAAATGGTACCCTTTTTTAGTTCGCTTGAGGATAATGCTGATTTTACGGTAACTACGATCTTATCCCCTACTGAGGCATACCTTTTTCCGGTTCCGCCCAATACGCGAATACATAATAATTCTTTGGCCCCACTATTATCGGCAACATTTAGTCTACTTTCTTGCTGTATCATCTCTAATAACTCTTAAATTTTAATCAGTTTTCCTATTTGGCCTTTTCCAAGACCTCAATCAATCTCCATCTTTTCCTTTTGCTTAAAGGTCTGGTTTCCAAGATCTTCACGGTATCCCCTATTCCACATTCGTTCTTATCGTCATGGGCCATAAATTTTGTAGTCTTATCAATGAACTTCCCATAAATAGGATGTTTTACTTTTCTATGTACAGCCACTGTGATAGATTTATCCATACGGTTGCTGACTACCTTACCTATTTTTTCTTTTCTGAGGTTTCTGTCCATTTTTTAGCTATTAATTTCTTTGGCTTTTATTTCTGTGGCCAACATGGCTATCAATTTTCTAGTTTCCCTGATTTTCATTGGGTTTTCAATAGGGGTAATGGCATGAGCAAATTTTATTTTCTGAAAATTTTCCTTTTCAGTAGCCAGTCTCTCATTCAATTCTTCGACACTCAATGCTTTTATTTCAGCGTATTTCATTATCACTTTCTATATAATCTCTTCTAACCACAAATTTGGTTCGAACTGGTAATTTTTGAGCCGCTAGTCTTAATGCTTCTTTCCCAAACTCCAGGTTTGTTCCGGAAGTCTCAAAAAGTATAGTACCAGGACGTACCGGAGCCACCCAATATTCTGGTGCTCCTTTCCCTTTACCCATTCGAACCTCAGCAGGTTTCTTGGTTATAGGTTTGTCAGGGAAAATTCTAATCCATACCTGACCCTCACGTTTCATAGCCCTGGTTACGGCAATCCTGGCAGCTTCAATTTGCCTGCTGGTAAGCCAACCTGGCTCTAGAGTCTTAATTCCAAAAGTACCAAAAGCCAATGTATGACCTCTCTGGGCTATTCCTTTGACCCTTCCTTTTTGCTTCTTCCTAAACTTTGTCCTTTTGGGCTGTAACATCTCTATTCATTAATAATTTTTTATCTCCTTTTTATTGGTCCCTGACCGTCTCTTCTTCTTCTGGCTCCACCGCTATTTGTCATCCCTATATTTGGAGATAGGTCTCTTTTTCCAAATATCTCGCCTTTGAAAATCCAGGTTTTTATTCCAATCTTTCCATATACTGTGTTAGATTCAGAAACCGCATAATCAATATCAGCTCTTATGGTATGCAGAGGAATTCTACCCTCTTTATATTGCTCGGTCCTTGCCATTTCCGCACCTCCCAAACGTCCTGATATTTTGATTTTAATACCTTGAGCCCCCACCCTTATAGCAGAAGCTATGGCTTGCTTCATAGCCCTTCTATAGGAAATTCTGGCTTCTAATTGCTGTGCAATTGAGACACCCACCAGCCGAGCGTCTAATTCAGGTCTCTTTATCTCAAAAATATTTATTTGGATATCTTTACCGGTTATTTTTTTAAGTTCCTCTTTAATTTTGTCGACTTCCATCCCTCCTTTACCAATTACTACTCCTGGTCGAGCGGT
>JAPUIM010000541.1 GCA_027297025.1 Bacteroidota bacterium
GAATCAGTAATATTGAAAAACATTCGTGAATTGTCTGAAAACAAATTAGATATAGATATTCAAAAGGTAAAAGACAATAACCTGTTTGAAACATTCTACAAAGATAAGAACAGGAACCAAAAAGGAAGAAGTTCTGGTTCCACTAACAGATATGGTTCCACTAACAGATCAGGTTCCACTAACAGACCTGGTTCTAGCAATAGATCTGGTTCCAGTAGCAGAAGAAGAAAAAATTAAATGACTTCTTTTAAAATCCCGGGGGGAAAGAAATTATCCGGAAGCATTATCCCCCAGGGTGCTAAGAATGAAGCATTACAGGTCATATCCGCCACACTGCTAACCCCTGAACCAGTTACTATCAACAAGATCCCCAATATACGGGATGTCAATAGGTTAATCGAGCTAGTAAAGGAATTAGGAGTTAAGGTGGAAAAATTGGCTGAGGAATCTTTCCGATTTACCGCTCAAGATCTGGATCCATCCTATCTGGAGTCCCAGGATTATAAAACCAAGGCGCAAAAATTACGCGGATCCATACTGATTTTAGGGCCATTATTGGCAAGGTGCGGCAAGGGTAGGATACCCAAACCGGGTGGAGATAAAATTGGACGCCGCAGATTGGATACACATTTTTTCGGTTTTGAAAGTTTGGGGGCCAAATTCTCCTATTACCCAAAAGGTGATTACTTCCAGATAGATGCATCCAACCTTCAAGGCGTCGATATGTTATTAGACGAAGCTTCCGTCACAGGAACTGGAAATATAATAATGGGGGCATCGATGGCTAAGGGAACTACCACTATCTACAATGCTGCTTGCGAACCGTATATCCAACAACTGTGCAAAATGCTCAATCAAATGGGCGCTAAAATAAGTGGTATAGGCTCTAATCTAATTACCATTGAAGGAGTAGATTACCTTCGAGGTACCGAACACACCCTCCTGCCAGACATGATTGAAGTGGGGAGTTTTATTGGATTGGCCGCCATGACTCAATCCGAGATAACCATTAAAAATGCAAGAGTCGATCAGCTGGGGATCATTCCAAATGTTTTTCGTCGGTTAGGTATTGATGTGCAGATAAACGGAGACGATATATCGGTGCCCAGCCAGGATAGTTATGAAATTGAAACTTTTATCGATGGGTCTATAATGACTATTGCAGATGCCATCTGGCCTGGTTTCACACCCGACCTCCTGAGTGTGGTGCTGGTGGTTTCCACCCAGGCCAAGGGAACAGTTCTGATCCATCAAAAAATGTTTGAAAGTAGATTGTTTTTTGTAGACAAGCTGATAGATATGGGGGCACAAATCATCCTTTGTGATCCGCACAGAGCCACAGTGATCGGTTTGAACAGAAAGCATCTCTTGAGAGGTATTAGAATGACATCACCTGATATCAGGGCTGGAGTTTCTCTTCTCATTGCTGCATTATCTGCTGAAGGAGAAAGTATCATTGAGAATGTCGAGCAGATTGATCGGGGATATCAATACATCGATCAAAGGCTGAACCAACTAGGGGCCGGCATCGAAAGGTTTGATTGACAATTCTAGACGTAGCTGTTGAGCATCACCGGCATTATCAACATTAGTATATCTTCATCACTGTCTTTTTCCAGGGGAAAAATCAATCCGGCTCGATTAGGGGCAGATAGCTCCAGTGAAATTTCCTTTGATTCAAGATTAGTAAGCATCTCAATCAGAAACCTTGCATTGAAGCCAATTTCAATGTCTTCTCCATCATGATCGCAAGATAATCTTTCATTGGCCTCGTTGGAAAAATCCAAATCTTCAGCTGATATCATTAACTCGCTTCCAGTAATTTTTAACCTTACCTGATGCGTGGTTTTATTGGCATATATAGCGATGCGCTTTAATGAACTCAAGAACTCCAACCGGCCGATGATCATTTTGTTTTTATTGTCAGTGGGAATAACATTTTCATAATCGGGAAACCGCTCATCTATCAGACGACATATCATCTTTATACCATCGAACTTAAAGAAAGCATTGGACACATTAAACTCTACATTTACCGTGGTGTCTTCAGTAGGCAGGGTGGATTTGAGTAAGTTCAATGCCTTTCGAGGTATTATAATGGCATTGTTAACATCAGAGACAATATCGACCCTACGATAACGAATGAGTCGGTGTCCATCGGTGGCCACGAAGGTGGTATTGGAATCATCAATATTTAAATAAACCCCGGTCATGGCCGGCCTAAGTTCATCATTACTGGTAGCAATTATGCTGTTATTAATAGCCCTGGCCAATACTTGCGAGGGCATGTCTATCTCATAACCGTCGGAGACCGTAGGCACCTTGGGAAAATCAGTGGCGTTTTCACCAGCTAACTTATAACGTCCATTGTCAGAACTTAATTCAATACTGTAGGTATCCTGATCGATGGAAAAGGTTACCGGTTGTTCCGGAAGATTTTTTAAGGTTTCCAGTAAAATCCGTGCGGGTACTGCAATGCTACCATCTTCCTTGGCCTCAATTTCCAATTCGGTGATCATGGATGTTTGCAAATCAGAGGCAGTAATTGTCAGTTTACCATCGCTTATCTCAAATAAAAAATTCTCAAGAATAGGTACCACAGGATTAGTAGCTATAACGCCACTGATAGTTGAGATCTGCTTTAGAAGAGATGAGGAGGAAACTATAAACTTCATAATGCCATTAATTTAGGTCAAAATTTCGGATGGGTAAATTTAAAAAGAAAAATCAAATATCAATCTAAGGCAATGGTTTACTTAGGTCAATAATTTATTTCCCAAAGATCTAATCCTTAAGCGTATCAAAGTCTTCCCCGACCTTTAGCAGAACCTCTATACTAGGAACATCAAACAGGGTCATCTGGCCATCGCTGAGTTTTCCCAAATAGTATTGATCATTTGGAATTCGTGGATACAATTGTAGCACTTGGTTTTTTTTCGAATCAATATCATTCAAGGCAATAGTCACCACAACATCGGTAATTAGCAAACTATCAAATCGCGGATATTCGCCGGAGTCAATAAATCCAATAGCATGGAACTGATTGAAATTTTCTATATATGAAAGCATAGATACTGTATCCAGTGTGTTCACTCCTTCCATGACCAACTGATCGTTTTTATAATCGATCAGGATGTCATTTTGTGGAAGACCCAAATAAGAAATGCTTAGGCTTTTCAAAGAACGCCAGGTGGATGAAAAAATTAATCGATCACGCCATTGGTTCGTGGTTAACTCAAATATTCCTGCTACATAATTGTTATAACCAGGCAAAGTAATTATAAAAGGATTTTCTAATGTCCGGGCAAAATAGGTATTGGTTTTTGTGGCATTTCCACCAACCAAAAACTTCTGAAGAAGCTTACCTTGACTAAATACTTCTACTCCAATCCCATTGGTGTTTAATTCGTTTATTACTTCAGGTTTTAATTTCTTGGAAACTGATCGCTGAATCTCAACTCTATTGAAAACGGCCAGTAATAGCTCCACCAAATTTTGATCAGCCCGGTATTTGGCATTTAGTTGCCAATAACCGCTTTTTAGAATCAAATTATTGATGGCTACATCGTTTTGAAGCACAATCTTATCAACTCCCCCAATATCCTCAATGGAAAACAAACGCTGGTCAACATCCAGATTGCTTTTTTTCTCCTCTCTGGACCCCAACCAAAGGGAAAGGCTTAGCAATACCGCCAGGATCACTATAAGTTTTATGTTTTTATTCCTACGAAGCGAGTCTGGCATATTTTCTTTTCCTCATAAAATATTTGCCCAAACCAAATAGAATCAATAAAAGCAATGGACCCAACAAATTGAACAATTGCCAACCCAATTTCCCACTTTCCAGTTTTACTTTATCCAAGGGTCGTATTGTTATTTTTTTATTTCTGGCGGTAATTAATCCATCCTCATCCAATAAATAATTGATAGCATTGACCACAAAGTCCTCATTGGCAAAGGTTTCTTTGGTGAATTGCTCAAATCCCAATTGCAAGGGTTGATTGTTTTCCACACTTATTTCATTTCTTATTAGATCACCATCACCACATACCAGGATTTTGGATGGATTCCCCTGTTCTTGAAAATTTTGTCTTTCCACCCCATGTGGTAATATCTTGTTCTTGAAGGCGGAGGTAAATTCACCTTCCAAAAGATAAGCGATCGGTATGGGGCCGGCATTAAATAAAGCGGGATCCGGAGGTTGACGGAAATCATTGAAACTTACCCTAACCGGTGTTGCCATTTTTCGAGAATAAGGAGAAGAATATAAGATGGGGGTCTTTTTTATTCCGATGGCTTTAACCGTATCAATACTGCTTACAAATCGGCCGGATACAGCATCCATATTCCTTACCATTGGATGATCACTAAAATAATTAATAACTGGATGAAAGGGCCAGGGCAGAAACCTTAGCTGAGACTGGTCTCCGGAATTTCCGGCAATCACTGGATAAACCCCGGAATTAAGATCCTGTACCAAATCATTATTAATACGAACTCCATACTTAAACAGCATATCGGAAAGATTGAGCTGATAGGGAACTGCCAATGTACCTTGGTCACCGGCGCTGTCCATGTGCACCCGCAGGGCATCAATAAAGAATAGGGCTTTACCGCCACTCATTATAAATTGATCTATCTTGTATTTATCGGCTTCACTAAATGAGGTTTGGGGTTTTACTACTAGTATAACATCATAACCTTCCAATACTTTCCGCTTGGGTAGGTCTACCTCAAAAAGCTGGTAAGTATCTATCAATACATTC
>JAPUIM010000542.1 GCA_027297025.1 Bacteroidota bacterium
CTGGATCCCGTAACAATTGATCAGTTAAGAAGGATCATCAGCGATTTCTCTGTTGAGGATGGAGAAAAAGTAAAAGAGCTGGAGAAAAAAACCAACCACGATGTAAAAGCTGTGGAATACTATCTTAAGAATAAATTTAAGGAAATAGGTTTGGAGGACAGCGCTGAATTCATTCATTTTGGACTGACATCACAAGATATCAACAATACCGCCATTCCGCTGTTGCTCAAGCAGGGACTGGAAACCAATTATTGGAACAAAATAGAGGACATCCAAAAACATTTGTCAGCGTCAGCCTCTTTATGGAAGGGCATCCCCCTGCTGGCACGGACCCATGGTCAACCGGCTTCACCCACTACTTTGGGAAAAGAGATCGAGGTCTTCCACACCAGAATTGAAGCCCAATTAAACCTGGTCAAGGCCATTCCCTTTACCTGCAAATTCGGAGGCGCTACCGGTAATTTTAACGCCCACTATGCAGCCTACCCGGATATTGATTGGAAAGCATTTGCCGATCAGTTGGTTCAAAACCTGGGGTTAAAAAGAAGTAATCCCACCACTCAGATAGAACACTATGATAACCTTGCGGCCTTACTTGACGCCCTGAAACGCATCAACACTATTCTGATTGATTTTTGCCGCGATATTTGGCAGTACATTTCCCTTAACTACTTCACCCAAAAAATAAATGAACAGGAGGTGGGATCATCTACCATGCCCCACAAGGTGAATCCCATTGATTTTGAAAATGCGGAGGGGAATTTGGGAGTAGCTAATGCCCTATTTGTGCATCTATCCGGTAAACTTCCTATTTCCCGGCTTCAGCGTGATCTGACCGATTCCACGGTTTTAAGGAATATTGGCGTCTCAATTGCACACAGTATTATTGCCTTCAACTCCATCCTGAAAGGTTTGAACAAGTTGCAGTTGAACCAACCAGCCATCCAACTAGACTTGAATAAAAACTGGGCAGTAGTGACTGAAGGCATTCAGACCATATTGAGACGGGAAAAATACCCGCAACCCTATGAAGCACTAAAAGCACTTACCCGAAATACGTCCAGCATTACAAAAGAAACCATAGTCAATTTTATTGATGGATTAGAGATAAGCGAGAAGGTAAAAAAGGAATTAAAATCCTTAACCCCGCACAACTATATAGGACCGTCGACCTGAGCGTTGGATCACCCTACGTAATCCCCAGTCAGGTAACGACAGTCTTTGATCTTTTTTTTGATCTTGAACTTCCAAAAGGGTCCCCTGGTGAAAAACAGATAACTCTTCACGCCGAAATTGTGTTTCCAACGATAAAATTCATTCTTATATCCGGGATCACCTTTGGTTAATGCCAAGTATTCAAACCCCATCCTGTGTGTTGCATCCAATACACATTTATTGCCGGCTAAAGTGCCTCGTGTATCTTTTTTTATGAGGTACCGCAAGAGTTTGTCGTCGGTGGGGTCGTGCTCTTTGTGAAATACTTTTACTTCCTCTTCTATGTTTTTGGTAGGGTCATCCTTTTCATATTTTTGGACCTCTTCATCCTGAGCATAGATCCCATGGATGTTAAGTAGACAAAATATCCACAGCAGGACTACGATATTTTTCTTCAAACAATTAAAAAACGCTTCCATTAACTCCCCTGAGTCATTAAATAAATCTTAATATAACCCCTTTTGGGCCCAATTAGTATATTTGTGGCCTCAAAAAGCCATACATGAAATATATCATTAGTTTTTTGCTCAAAAATGTTTCCAGGAAATATCTACAACTTTTCAGTCATTACGTTTTGAAGGTACTTTCACCTTTTTATTATGGGAACCAGGTTGAGTGTCCGGTATGTGGTCATAGGTATTGCAAGTTCATGCCCTATGGAAGGGTTTCCCGCCCCAACGCCCTGTGCCCAAGCTGCCTGTCTTTGGAAAGACACCGTTTGATGTGGTTGTATTTAAAAATGAAAACCAATTTTTTCACTGAATCCCTTAAAGTGTTGCATGTGGCTCCCGAAATATGTTTCCTTTACCGTTTCCGAAAAATGACCAATCTGGATTATATCACTGCCGATCTGGAATCGCCATTAGCCAAAATAAAAATGGACGTCCAACACATACCCTTTGAAGACCAAACATTTGAAGTAGCTTTTTGCAATCACGTTATGGAACACGTGGATGATGATATTCAATCTATGAAGGAGTTGTATCGGGTGCTTAAACCCGGGGGTTGGGCTATCATCCAGGTGCCTTTTTATCACCCTATTCCAAATACTACTTTCGAAGATCCTCCCATCATGGATCCCAAAGAAAGGGAGAAGCTGTTTGGACAAGATGACCATGTAAGAAAGTATGGCAAGGATTATCCGCAAAGACTGGAAAATGGGGGATTCATAGTGACTGAAGAAAAATTGGTAAATGAATTGGATCCGGATTTGGTGAAACGACATGCACTGCCGGCCGATGAAATAATCTATTTTTGTCGCAAAGGATAAACATTATCCATAAAAACTCTTTTCAAAAGCATATCCCTCTTTTCCCAAAAGCCTTTTTACTAAAGCATATACAAATCCACATCCATAACCAATCAGTTGAATAAAAGAAGTGATAACAGACAAAAATGCTATTCCTAAATTTTTAGTGGTCATCAGGGAATGAATAAAGAGCACTATTATCAAGGCTACCAAAATTAGCAATACCAGGGGATCAAGAAACAAGGAAAGGAAAAATAAAAATAACAATCCTACAACAAACAATGCAGGCAGTACATGTACTGGTTTTATACTTCCCGGATGAATTTTACCCAGGTATACTCGAGCCATTCCCGAGTTAAACAATTGTTTAAAAAATTGAATCAATCTGATCCTGCGCTTGTGGTAAACAAAATTCTCTTTCAACAATGTTGTTTTAAATCCCAAATCCATAATCTTAAGACTGAGGTCGATATCCTCACCAAACCTCAAGGAAGAAAATCCGCCGGTTTTCTCAAAAATCTCAT
>JAPUIM010000543.1 GCA_027297025.1 Bacteroidota bacterium
CTGCTACCATGGGACAAAACGAGGCTATTCTTTTATTGCTGGAACACGGTGCCAATATCAATACCCTCATGGACTCGCAATCCATCACTCCTTTGATGATGGCAGCCACTAATGGTCATGTTGAAACCGTGAAACTCTTACTGGAAAAAGGTGCAGACCCCACCCTAAAGACTGATGATGGCACAACTATATTCAAATTGTTGAAGGCAGTCCCCGACAAAGCCACCCGTAAAGAGCTACAAGAAATTCTAAAGGAGGCACAAGCAAAATAGAGTAGCTCTAAATCACAATGCCAAAGCTGATAGCGTTGAGATCGGGTCCTCTACCTTCGGAAAACAGATTGTTGAGGTCGTAGTTGGCAAACAGATCCACTCCTCTGAAGCCAAATTGAAATCTCAGGCCATACCGCCAATTGTTGAGGAAGAAATTGTCGTGGTCTTTGTCTTTTTCCTTATCGCCACTTTCCTTGAATACAAATTTGGTATAACTGTCGATGCGATAACCTCCGTATCCACCGAGTCCTACTCTCAACCCTTCATGGTTTCTGAACCTTCTTCGAGAATAATAACTGTTGGACCCCAAGTGGAGCATGGGTACCATACTGACATTGAGATAAACTACCGTTAGCTTACTTTTTATGGCATTAACGCTGAGGTCCTCCACGAAACCTACGCCCACTGAATCACGTACAAAACGTACATTCTCGTTTTGCAATTTGAAGTTGTACCAGCTGATATTACCTCCCCAATCCAGAGAAAAGTTGCGTGAGAACCGGGAATGCCAGGTGGAGTTTATGGCTACATACCACGAACCAAAAGGTTTAACCGTATAGGGTTGGTTGTTTTCATCGGGGAAGTTGCCATTTTCCAGGTAATTATTCATGCCCAGGTCAAAATTGAGAGAGTGATGGGTCCGGTATCGTGGTCTGGAACTGCGGGAATAATCCCTTTCCTGGTCGTTATCGCCGCGCTCTCTTTCCTGATCATAGTCGCTGTTGAATCTCACCCCATAGTCTCTATCTTCAACTTCTTCATTCTGCTCAATGTTATCCTGTTCAGATTCTTTAAGGTACTTTTCTCCTGATTCATCTTCAATAGTGATGGTTTCCGATCGCTGGTCCATACTGTCAACTGTTAGATTCAAGTCAGAGATCATGGAATTGAGATCATATTTTTTCAACTCCTCCAGATCCTGCTGATTGTCCACTTGGATGATCACTTTGCTTTTATCGCCCACTTTTATTATGATGGTGTCTTCCTTTTGGTTAATGCCTGCAGGAAAGGCCAGGCAATAGAATGACGTTCCAAGCAGGATTAATAATAGATTAAACTTTTTCATAGGTTTATTATCACTTTTCTTTTTTCTTCCAGTTAAAGGCCAGTAATTGATCTTTGGCATCCCTCAATTGTTCCAGTGTGAGTTGTTCTTCCTGGAAATCTCTGGCTTTGTTAAATATTTTTTTCAATCCCTTTTTCTTTGTTGATCGAGAATCTGAACCACGGGCCAATGCATTATGGGAAACCTTACTTCTTTTGTATATAATGGTAATTTTTGGTAAGGCAACCTCTTGGGGCTGATGCCGTGGAGCATCTTGAATTGTTTGGTTCGAAGAATGGTTATTATATGCAATAGCAATATTGGTTTTTGTCAAAGTTTCGTCCGCTTCAGTTATGATCGGGTTAACTTCAGTTACTTGGGGTTGCTTACCAAATAATGCAATTGAGGGTTTTGAGGAGGTAGATAACACCAGACTACCTACTGCTATGATTTGATCCTTGATGGTGGGAGTTGCAGATAGATCTTCCTGGATTAAAGCTTTTTTGCTCAAAGATAGGGTAGATAACATTTCTCTATCTGAAGATTGAACATATGATGGCACCCTTTCCTGGATTGATCTTTGGTTCATGTCAGTGGCCAACCAGGTGATTGCCAGCAGTAAAGTGACGGAAGCGGCAAGTTTAAACCAGATAACATTTGAATTTCTTTTTTCTCTTAATAACCTACTTTCGAGCTCTGCCCAGGCCTCAGAAGATGGAGCAGTGGTTTGTCCATCCAGGTTCTCTTTAAAAAATTGGTCTAGTGTATTCATATTGGTTGTGCAATTTTCCTTTCCTTTTCGCTTTGCAATAGATATTGCTGTAATAATTTACGCCCCCGGCTCAACTGAGACTTAGAGGTATTCACACTGATTTGTAACATCTGGGCTATTTCGTTATGGGAATACCCCTCAAGAGCGAAGAGATTGAACACTGTGCGATAGCCCGTTGGGAGTTGTTCGATCATTTTCATTAAGTCCTCTACTTCAAGATTCTGTGGCAAAAGAGCATATCCAGCTTTCATGTCAGCTTTTTCCAGATCTATCTCTAAATACATGGATTTATTCGATCTTAAATATTCCAGACATTCATTGACCATAATGCGTCTTACCCAAGCCTGAAAACTTCCATCACTTTTAAACTGAGCAAGTTTTTTGAATACCTTGGTAAATCCTTTGATCATTAAATCCTCAGCTTCCTGCCGATTTTGTACGTATCGCAAACAAACAAACAGCATAGTTGAAGCAAACCGCTCATATAGCGCCTTCTGAGCCTGTAAATCTTGTTTCAAGCAAGCACTGATCAGTTGATCTTCTTTCTTTGATTTTTTGATCTTCAACAACAATACGGATAGACGCTTCACTAGAATGATGTGAAATTTGCTTCCGAGGTTGCGTGGGCAAGTAAATAATCTCTCAAAGTGTCTTCATTTATTAATAAGCAGCTTGGTAATCCACCTTGATAATAATCTCGGTTACTTTGTCGGCTTGAACTTCCACCGGATGGATATTTCCCAGGCCATCAAATAAATTGGCGTAAAGCCCTTTGTCCTCTTTAACCATTATGGAATATTTGCCGGGGGTAAGCTCCACACTAAATACACCCTTCTGGTTAGATTGAACGGTAGTAATTAACTCATTGTTGATTTTGCTAAAGAAACGGCCCGATATTACGGTTTGATCTCTATTGGTAAGTGCATAAATATATATTTCCCTTTGAATTGGTTTCCCTTTTGGCATACCAGGTGTTTTACCGCCTATGGTAGGCATCATATTACCCTCAAACCAAATGACCTTTCCCCGGATGCCTTGTGGTATTTGTACCGGTGGTTTATTTGCACAATAGGAAAATCCAAACAACAATAAGGCTATTTGTAAATATTGTATCATATTGGAAATGTATTCCAAAAATTTATTTCAGTTCCAGCTTTATGTGCAAAAAGCCGACCAAATAATTTGACCGGCTTTTAATAACCTAAACTAAACTTTAATCTTCCCTGACTGTGCTGGTTCGGCTTTTAATAATTTCTACCACCGCATTTCCGCGATACCTCACACTGCTCACTCCGGTAGCATTTATTTCTAAAGTATTGAGAGCATTTACTTTGGCATTGGAGGCTCCATGGGTCTCAACACTAACCTCTTCCCCTGCAAAACCAAAGGCATTGAGTTTAGAAGCCCCATGCAGTTCCACCTCCAATTGACGTGCATTGCCTTGCAACTCCAATTCAGAAGTCCCTTCCTGCACTACCTGCAAATAATCAAGATCCAGATCCACCTCGGCTTGGGCCTTGTCGTTTAATTGAATAGAGAAGTTATCATTTGAAAAACCTGTAATATGGGTATTGCTAGCCCCTCCTAAATCAACCCTTTTAAGTTCCGGGGTGATGATATTTACATTGATTTCATTGGATCTGCGTCGAAAGCTCCTACGTCCTCTGTCCCATTCGATTTCTAACTGGCCATTATTATTGTAAACCTCGACTTGTTCCACATAGCGTTCGCGCCCCGATAAGGTAATCTGGGATTGGTCTCCCTTACGGATCCTCACTTTAAAAATACCTGATAAAGTAATTTCGTCAAATGTGCCTATTTCCAAATCTTTGGAGTAGCCGTGGTATCTAAAGTCATCATCTGGTCCTTGAGAACGGTCACAAGTGATACATTCCAAACCGGATTGGGTGTAGGTCCAGGTGTTGCCCTCCATTTGGTAAACGCTATACCCATCTCGGTATAAAGTGCTTCTCAAAATGTGTTTGAGGTCCTCCTCCATTAAAAATTTCTCCCCAAAAGGAATATAGAGGATCATATCTAGTTCTTGGGCACGGAATTTACTATCCGGATTGAAGGTGAAATTGGAATCAAAAATGAGGACAGAATCTTCTTGAGTAACCCTGTAACTCACCATCCTGGCATTTTGTTCGGCTTGTTGTCGGGAGCTTCCCCGGGCCATAAACACCTGGACCAATTCATACTGGGGTCCATTGTGACCGCGTAATTTTAAACTGGTTTGATGATAATTGTTAAATCCGGTTTCTCTGACTTTTAGTACAACAGTTTTTCCCTGCAAGTCATACTCTTGTGTTTCTTTATAACTTCCTTCGGAACGGAAGTCAAAGAACAGTGGGGGAAGGGTAAAACTTAGGGTGATAAGGCTGATGATCCATACTGCGAACAAAGACCAGCCAACGGTTGTATTCATTACACTTCGTTTGGCTATAATTACTATGCCTAACAGTGACAAGGCCAGGGCGGGTATCAACAAGGCAAAGAAACAAGCGATGGCTACCACCGAGGGTATACTTGCTGCCATAAAATCCATAGGTAAATGCCCACTCCATATCACCAAATCACTTGTCAACAATCCCAAAGTAACTCCGGTAGCTACAATTAAGCACAAGATCATGGCCAAACCCACTATGGTAATAATAATACCGGTAAGTATACGTATGGCCTCAACCAGGAACAGTAAGATAGGTCCCAAAACTTTTCCTAATCCTGATACCACTGCTGCGATCAGCCGGAATGGGAATAAAAGGATCTTTACCAGCAAGTTTTCCTCCCCCTCTTTTACATTGAGACTTTTTTTGACATTAGATTCAATGTTGGAGAGGGTAACCGGCTCCCCCTGCATTTGCATTTTCTCGGTAATGGTCTTGGCCTCCGGTGTGATGATCCACAAAATGATGTAAATGACCAACCCTGAGCCGCCCAAGAATAGAGTCAGAACAAATAAAAGCCGGATCAATACCACATCGAGGCCAAAGTAAGCAGCCACCCCGCTGGCAACTCCACCTAATACCCGGTCTTCGGAACTGCGATACATTTTCTTAAGTTTTTTATCCTCCTCCAGTTCTTTAGAAGGAGGGATTACGATCCAACAAATGATATATGCGATAACGATGACCACTGTAATTTTAATACCGATGAAAAAATTGATCAGCAAAATGATCAACAGCAATCTGATCCACATGGGATCGATATTGAAGTAGTGCGCAATGCCGGCAGCCACCCCACCCAGTAATTTTCTCTTGGTATCTCGATATAGTTTTTTAGGACGTTGGGCGGCTTTGGTACCGGCTTCAGGTTCTGCTGTTTCCGGTTGGGCCTCTTCTGTGACCGTTCCTGCAGTCCCTTTACTTTCCTGCTCCTCGATTGCTTCGAAATCGGCAATGGTCCCCATGGTAGCAATCAAACTGCTTACATCTTCACTGGTGACCACCTGCTGCCCATCTTTAAGCTTTGTTAAGAATATTTCTGCAATTCGGCTTTCGATATCGGCAATAATTTCATTACTGTCCTCAAATGTGGTAAAATAACGATTGATGGATTCCAGGTATTCCTTTAATTTGTCATACCCATCCTCTTCGATATGAAAAACAATGCCACTTATATTGATACTTATATTCTTTTTCATCTACTGGCTATTTAGATTCTTGGTCTTTGGTTAGTGTTTTTTTGGATATGATTTTTCTGGTTGAACCGGTAAGTTCTTTCCAGGTGACGCCCAACTGTTTTAAAAATTTCAGGCCGTTATCAGTAAGGGTATAATACTTACGGGGTGGACCTGAAGTGGATTCTACCCATTTGTAGTCAACTAATCCTGCTTTTCGAAGCCGTGTCAAAAGAGGGTAAAGAGTACCTTCTACAACCATTATCCTGGCTGAGGTCAATTCTTCCAACATGTCTGATGCGTAAACCTCGCCCCTGGAGATGATCTGTAGAATACACAGCTCCAAAATCCCTTTTCGCATTTGCACTTGAGTGTTCTCTAAATTCATTGTTAATTTCTATATATTTATTCTCTTTGGTGTCGTATACGGGAAAGTACCTTGTAAAGCCAAGTACCGAATAAAAAAAAATGATTTTAGTAATATATTCTTATAAAAGTTATAATTTAAATTAAAAAAGTTAAAAAAATACTCAATTTTATCAGAGACAGACCATAAGAGGTTACATAAATCTTGAAAAAAATATCAAAGTAAAGGATAGCATTTAACCTTCTATTCGAAAACATATTAGGTTTATATTAAACCTAAATGTTAAATTAACAGACGTATCAAATGTTGATCAGATGAGTAAGGCTTTTTTAGTGTGGTTAACTACTTTTTGTGCATCTTCTTGTTTGGTGATGGGACAAACCTCTGCCCCAAAATTTAGCAATGAGTTTTTATCAATCGGTGTTGGAGCCAGGGCATTAGGCATGTCCAACACCCAGGTATCTCAGGTAGGTGATGCTACTGCTGGTTATTGGAATCCAGCCGGATTATTAGACCAGCCGGCCAAATATGATTTCTCACTGATGCATGCTGAATATTTTGCGGGTATAGCCAAATACGACTATATGGGTTTTTCTACACCTATAGATTCCTTGAACCATATTGGAGTTTCGGTTATTCGATTTGGTGTGGATGATATACCTGATACCCGGTTTTTGTACGATGCCAATGGGGCTATTAACTATGATAACATCAGATTCTTTTCCGCCTCTGATTATGCATTTTTATTTTCTTATGCTAGGAGAGTGAATTGGCTCAATGGCTTGAAACTTGGAGCAAATTTTAAGTTAATACACCGAATTGCCGGTCCATTCGCCCGGGCCTGGGGTTATGGATTAGATGCGGGGGCACAATTGAACCTTAAAAAATGGCAGTTTGGTTTAATGGTAAGAGACCTCACGGGAACGTTCAATGCCTGGAGTCACAGTTCAGAATTATTAGCCGATGTTTATACTCAAACTGGAAATATTATTCCCGAAAATTCAGTGGAGATAACCCTGCCAAAGGCAATATTGGGCATATCACGACAGTTTTATTTAGGCAAGAGACTAGGGCTGTTGACGGCGGTAGATTTTGATATGACTTTTGATGGGAAAAGAAATGTACCCATCAAATCCGATTTTGTTTCTATAGATCCACATATAGGATTGGAACTAAATTACCGTGAAATAATTTATCTAAGAGGAGGTATAGGCAATATTCAGAAAATAAAAGATTTCTCTGGTGGTACCTCCACAAGTTTTCAGCCTAACTTTGGAGTGGGAATGAGAATTAAGATGGTGCGCCTGGATTATGCACTTACCGATATTGGGGACCAATCTGAATCGTTATATTCTCATATTTTTTCTTTACATGTAAGCTTACCGGGCAAAGAAGAATGATTTGACTGTGTTGTGAAGATTGGTCAAATGTTGAATAGGAAAAAAAAATCATTTTATATACTGCTGATAATTTGGTTCATGTCCTTCGATCTACTTTCGCAGGTCAATGGGAATGAATGGATCAATTTCAATCAAAATTATTACAAGATCCAAACTGCGTCAGATAGAATTTACCGGCTTGATTTTAACGATTTAGTTGATGCAGGAGTGCCGGTGGGATCTATTTTAGCTAGCCGTTACCAAATTTTTCACCGGGGTTTGGAACAAGCTATTTTTGTTCAATCCCAATCGGGAACGCCTCTTCAGGCAGGAGATTATCTTGAATTTTACGGACAAAGAAATGATGGAACCTTAGATGCCGATTTGTACATGCCTTCGAAAGCTCAACCCCATACATTCTATAATCTAAATTCAGATACTACAGCCTATTTTATAACCTGGAGCACCACCGGAATAAATGGCCAAAGAATGAAATTTGTAGATCTATTTAATGTGGACGGACTACCCCCGGAAGATTATCACGACCAAGAGCGGTTGTCACTTTTTACCAGCGATTACTCCCAGGGCAGAATTTATCCACAGGGGTCGGATTTGGCAGAAACCGTTTTAACCCAGTTTGATTTTGGCGAGGGCTGGACCGGTGCAAGAATTCAAAAGGGGAACTTCCTGGATTTTACATTGACCGGTATTACCCAAACTTTTGCCGGAGGACCTTCACCGCAATTGGAAGTGCTCCTGGCAGGTCGTAATAATCGACCTCACAACCTGGAAGTTTTCGTTGGCCCATCAGTGGCTTCCTTAAGATCATTAGGTACATCCGAATTTGAATTTTACAACACCCAAATTATTCTCAATGATATTAATTTTAGTGATATTAGTGCAGCAGGGGACATGACCGTAAGGGTGACTGTTAATGGGTTCCCCACCATCACCGCAGATGCTGTTTCAGTTTCTTATATCCGTCTAATTTTTCCCCAACAATTCGATATGACCGGGCTGACCGATCAGGTGTTTAACTTACCGGTAAATCCTGGTGGAACTTCATTTGTTCAGATCCCTAATGCACCGGCAAGTCCGGATATTTACGATATTTCCAACCCCAACCAACTCATTCGTTATGGCTACACTACCTCCGGAGGAGTCATTGATCTGGTAGCTCCCAATACCAATAACCCAAGGCAAGTTTTGGTGAATGGGTCAGGTTTTATTACTCCCGTTATTAAAAAAGTAAATTTCAAAAAAATCACACCTAAGGATTATAATTATCTAATGGTGAGTCATCCGGAATTACGCCAATCCACCGGCCAGATCCAGGATCCGGTACAAGCATACGTTGATTACAGGGCCAGTGAACAGGGAGGTAATTATAAGGTTTTGATCATGGATATTGGAGAATTATACGATCAATTTTCCTATGGTGAAATTACACCTTTGGCCATTCGTCGGTTTGCGAAATTCATGTTAACTGGAGGCAATCCTCAATACCTATTTTTGATTGGCAAGTCTTTAACTGTAAATAATGACTTCCATAGATCAGACCCAACCACTGCCTCAATCAAGGACTTGGTACCCACTGCAGGATTCCCAGGATCAGACATTCAACTTACAGCTGGCTTGGATGGCACCGTTTATGAGCCTGCCATACCTACTGGACGAATTATTGCTCAAACTCCTGACGATGTTGTGGCTTACTTAAATAAGGTAGTAGAACATGAGGCTGTGCCCTTTGATGATTTGTGGCGTAAAAGATTATTGCATCTGAGTGGAGGACTCACCAGTGCGGAGTTGGTTCGATTTAAAGGGTATGTGGATGGTTTTAAACAGGTGGCAGAGGCTGACTTTTTGGGAGGCCAAATCACTACCATCGGCAAAGAAGGGAATAGCAACAGTGAGTTGGTCAACGTAACTGATGTGGTAAATGAAGGTGTCTCACTTATTACCTTTTATGGCCATTCGGCGGTAAATATCACTGACATTGAAATTGGCGACGTTTCCGATCCCACCTTGGGTTATGATAATAAAGGCAAGTACACTTCGATTTTAGTGAATGGATGCAATGCCGGGAATATTTTCAGTACGGCAACTTCCTTTGGTGAAAATTGGATACTAACTCCGGAATTAGGGGCTGTCACTTATCTTGCCCACAGCGCTACAGGCTTTGAATCTACTTTGAGAAACTATTCAGATGTATTATATGCGACAGGTTTTGGAGATAAATCTTTCATCCATAAGGGTATAGGGGATATCCAGAAAGAAACTTCGGTACGTTTCCTGGGGAGTGGAAATCAAAACGAAATTAACATTTCCCAGGTACAACAAGTGGTACTTCAAGGGGATCCCGCTGTACCCTGGTTTGGCGCTAATAAACCTGATTATGAGATAAATGATACAAATATATTTGCAGAGTCCTTTGATGGTTCAAAAGTTACCATCCTGTCAGATTCGTTCAATCTCAACTTAATCGTTCGAAATTTTGGCAGAACCGATTTGGATTCCATTCAAGTGAGTGTTAGAAGGATTTTTGCGGATAATAGTACCGAGGTATTGGATACTGCGATTTTTGCTCCCATCAAGTTTCAGGATACCCTGAACTTCAAAATTTTTAATGACAATCAACAAGGAATCGGAATTAATCGTTTTGAGGTGTTTTTAGATGCCGACAATGCAATAGACGAACTGAACGAAAATAATAATTTTGGGATTTTCTCTCTTCTAATACCTTCATCCGCTACTATCAATTTATTCCCCATCGATTTTAGTATAGCTAAGAAGCAACCGGTGGAACTGCTGGCCCAGTCATCCAATCTTTTGTCAGAGGCTAGGGACTACCTTTTTGAATTGGATTCAACTAAAAACTTTGATAGTCCCTTTAAAAAGCAAACTACTATCAACGCTCAAGTTCTGACCAGTTGGCAGGTGAATTTATTATCAGATGTTGCGGCCAACGATGGCACGGTATATTATTGGCGGACAAAGTTTGCACAACCTCAGGAGCAAGAGGATACCAGTTGGACGGTATCATCATTTACTTATATAAAGGGCAGCCCCCGGGGTTGGTCCCAATCCCATTTCCAACAATTTGAATCAGATGAAGTGACAGGAATAGAGATAGATCCCATTTCCAGAAAGTGGATGTTTGAAGAGAATTCAATATCGGTGGAAATCACTACCCATGGAGCCAATCATCCAAATAGCGATCCCGTGAATGCTCAAGTCACTTTGGATGGGCAAAACTATTTAGTGAGTAGTCCTTCAAATAGAGTGTGCCGGGATAACACCATCAATCTTGTTGCTTTTGATAAGGCTTCTACCGTTCCTTATGCAGTGATCTCCAATGGGGGATTTGATGTACTAGATCCACAACGGTGCGGTATCACTCCACAAATTATTAATAGCTTTACCAATGATGAAGTACAAAGCGGCTCCGATCTCCTTTCACAGTATATTGATGCTGTTCCGGATGGTGATTTTGTTTTGTTGTTTACCATTGGGGAGGTTACTTTTAATTCCTGGCCGGCTAATGTTTTATCCAAACTAGGTGAAATCGGTGCCAGTTCTTCATTGACCAACGGTCTTTCCGACGGACATCCATATATATTATTGGGTAAAAAAGGAGATTCTCCCGGTGATGCCTTGGCCGAGGTCACGGCTTCGGGTACTCCTAAGAAGGAAAAAAAAGTGACATTAACAGCCAGTGTAGATGGACGATTTACTGATGGAAGAGTTGTCTCTACCCGCATCGGTCCGGCCAGAAAATGGGTGGAATTCAGTAGAAAGTTTAGTGCCAAACAATCTTCGGACCAAAACAAAATAAGGATTTTCGGTCAGGATCTATTTGGGAATAAACAAGAATTGTTCGACAATGTATCCGGATCTTCATTGGATTTATCCAGTATTGATCCGGTAGCTTATCCTTTTTTACAGTTACAATTTGAAACCCAGGACCCAACCAATTTAACTCCCACTAAAATCAAAAGTTGGATGGTACTCTATAAGGGAGTGCCTGAGGGAATTTTATTGAGGCCCAACAAAGAAGGGGATAATGCAGATCAAGTGAAAAAAGCAGAGGGAACTGTATTTGAAACCGATTTTCTATTTCAAAATATTTCCACACGTGATTTTAAAGACTCCATTAAAGTGGAGTATTCTTTGTTCAATAAAAACCAAAGAAGCTTTGAAAATGGAGATTTTAACATTGTGGCGGTGAAGTCGGGAGAATCCCAGGAGTTTTCAATTCCTATCAACACTTTGGATCAGGTAGGATTCAACGATATCACGGTAAATGTCAATCCCCAGTTGCTAATTGAGCAAACCTATATAAATAATATTATTAATATCCCTAACTATCTCGAGGTTATCGCAGATGATACGCATCCCATCCTTGATGTCACATTTGATGGTCGTTATATATTGGATGGGGAGATAGTTTCGCCTAGTCCACTAATAGCGATCAAGTTAAAAGACGAGAACGAGGTTTTATTTAAAAAGGATACCATAGGGGTGGATATTTTCATGAAACAGCCCTGTGGGACTTGCCTGTTAGAGAAAATCAATTTTTCCAGTACAGATGTAACCTGGTTCCCAGCCGATGAAAAGAATGACTTTGTAGTAGAATACAATCCCAAGAATCTGGGAGATGGGATATATACCTTACAAGCCCAGGCGGTAGATGCCACTGGCAACCCCTCCGGAACCAAACCCTATACCATTAGATTTGAAGTAGTCAATGAATCCAAGATTACCCATTTTTATCCCTACCCTAATCCCTTTTCTACCAGCACCAGGTTTGTGTTTACCCTTACCGGTAGTGAGATACCCGATGAGATCAAGATCCAGATAATGACGGTTAGTGGTAAGGTGGTAAGGGAGATTACCCAGGAAGAACTTGGTGTGATCAGGATTGGCAATAATATCACAGACTATGCATGGGATGGTAGAGATGAGTATGGAGACCAGTTGGCCAATGGAGTTTATCTCTATCGGGTATTTGTCCGCAGCGCAGGGCAACCTATCGATCATAGAAAGACCTCAGCCGACAAGGCCTTCAAAAAGGGATTTGGTAAACTTTATTTACTGAGATAATTTCAGAATTTAACTTTTCGATCATTTCCATGAATCATTATTATTTGATCCCATTTTAGTCGCATACACAATATATGTACATACATCTGAAATCATCAATTATGATACAAAAAAATAGCCGAACTTAATGAGATGGTATTACCCTTCTTTACCTGAGCTCTTTTTTCAGCAATAATTTAAAAACTTTCTTTTTACCGTTTTGTGAAGTCAGTTCCATTTCTCCTGAACCTCGCCAATCATGGTCACCCAAGACCTTAACAAAAGTTCCGTAGTATTTGCATTCCACATCGGAAGCGTATACACGACCACCTAGATATTCGAATAACTTTTGAGCGCTTCTAAACTCCTGAATGACTTGATCGGTGCTGGGATCCTTAAGGACGAAGGTATTCTTTACAGTGCCGTAACGAATCATGCTTAATAATGGGTTAATAAATGCTTAACTTTTTCATAGCAAAGTTAAACGATCCTGATTTTCATGCAATAGTTTAGGAGATAAATCATATAATTACTTTTCCTTAAGACT
>JAPUIM010000544.1 GCA_027297025.1 Bacteroidota bacterium
AAATCGGTTTTTGGAGTTAATACTCATTATAAATTAGGAGAGGATTACCAATAAATTACCTTCAAAAGAAGGCCAAATCAACAAAAAACTATCCCTGACAAACCAAGCTTTGTTTTTTTTAGTTTATTTTAGGGAACACCTAATACATTAAGTGAAAAACCAGGAGCTTTCAGATGTCCAAAAAATGTTATCCGATCAGGGTTATGTGACTGATGAAAAAATTGTTATGTCCATTTTGCTGGCTATGAAATTGGGAAAGCCTTTGTTGGTAGAAGGCCCTACCGGTGTGGGTAAGACCGAGATCGCTAAAGTAATGGCCCTCGCGTTTAACACCCAATTGATTCGTTTACAGTGTTATGAGGGATTGGATGCCACCCACGCTTTGTATGAATGGAATTATCAAAAACAGCTACTTCACTTAAAATTGGAAGAAGGGGGAGATAAATCAGTTGAAGAGAAGGAGAATACCATTTTTGGCGACCGGTTCCTGATGAAACGTCCGCTGTTGCAGGCTATTACTCAGGACAAAGCCCCGGTATTGTTGATAGATGAAGTAGACCGGGCGGATGAGGAATTCGAGAGTTTTCTGTTGGAAGTCCTTTCCGACTGGCAAATTACCATTCCGGAAAGTGGTACCATCAAAGCCAAACAGATCCCCCACGTAGTTGTCACCAGCAATAGGATGAGGGAGTTGTCTGATGCTCTTCGCCGACGCTGTCTCTATCTGTGGATCGACTACCCGGATTTTGATAAGGAATTGTCCATTGTAAAATCCAAAGCTCCCGATATAGACCAAAAATTGGCCATCCAGATCTGTAAGTTTATGCAGGAAGTGCGTCGGCTGCGGTTGGAAAAAGTACCGGGCGTGGCAGAGACTATTGACTGGGCCCTGGCCCTGGCCTCCTTACATCTTACTCATTTGGATAAAAATGTGGTAGAAGATACCATGGGCCTTATCCTTAAGGATTGGCAGGACATAAGACACTTACAGGATTCCTTATCAGAACTGTTCGAAAAGGTCGGAGTAAGTCAGAAAATAGCTTGATGCTGGATACTGGAAGCTGGATGCTGGATACTAGAGCTGGATACTTGAAGCTGGATACTGGGTGATTTGATGTTGAACAATTAACAAGGGACTAGTAACCATAAATATGCAACGTCATACCGAAATTAGTGCCCATGTAGTTTCTTTTTGCCGGTATCTACGAGAAAAGGGTTTTTCAGTAGGGCCCAATGAGCAAACTGACGCCTTGACAGCCTTGAATTGTTTTTATCTCGACAGTTCAAACATTTTTCGGTGGGTATTGCGGGGTGTATTGACCAAGAGCCGTTCCCAACAGCGCAAATTCGATGAATTGTACTCCAGCTACTGGGAAAACTGGGACCGGGCGGTGGACTCCAAGATAAAAGAAGAACAAATTCAGGTTGATAAAGAATCGGTCAACCCCAAACGGAAACCCTCTTTACAATCCATTAAAGACTGGCTTTATGGTAAAAAAAATCGGGATGAAACAGAGATGGCATCTTATAGTCCCCTGGAGATATTGGCCTACAAAGACTTTAGCGGATTTTCGGGTGACCAACTACAGGAAATCCGGAAATTGATCAACTTGATTGCCCGTTCTTTGACTACCAAATACAGTCGACGGTTTAAACCAACGGCAAATGGTAATCTGGATATAAAAGCCACCATTCGAAAAAATTTGCGAAGGGGCGGTGAGATCCTGGACTTAAGTTTTCGCAGTCGCAAGACCCGTCAATTAAAACTGGTAATGATCTGTGATGTTAGCAAATCCATGGACCTATACAGTCGTTTCTTGATTCAATTCATTTTTGCCTTTCAAAACAATTACGGTAAGATTGAGACCTTTGTATTTAGCTCTTCCCTTCACCGGGTTACCCGATACTTGAAAGAGTGGCAATTTGAGGAATCCCTGCAGCAATTGTCTCAAAATGTGCCTGATTGGTCAGGGGGGACCAAAATAGGGGATAGCCTGAAACAATTCCTGACCAATTATGGATTTAAATATTTGGATGATCGTACCGTGGTGCTGATTTTAAGTGATGGATTGGATACCGGCAATACTGATAATCTAGAATTTGCTATGAAAAAGATCCAACTACATGCCGCCAAGGTTATCTGGCTCAATCCCCTGGCAGGAAGTCCCAATTACCAGCCTGAAGCAAAAGGAATGAAGGCGGCAATGCCCTACATTGATGTATTTGCACCGGCCCACAATTTGGAAAGCCTAAGGGCATTGGCAAGACATATACACTAACTGCATAATAACCGAAAAAGCATGTAATAATCTATCACGTTTTTACCAGGAATGTTTTCAAATAATGATCTTTTTAGTTACCTTTTGATTCTGCACTAATTTTTCCATATGAAAATAAAATACGTAGGGGCACTTCTATTTTTTATGGCTTGGGCAGTAGCCTGTAATTGGTGGTATTTATGTAAGATCAAAAATCTTTGTGACGGCGCTCCAACTGTCTTATCCTCGGTGGCAGGGATAACCCCTGAACAGGTAGCAGCTCCGGAACCAGTATCAGAACCAGGGCCAGAAATTGCAAAAGAAGCCTTGGTAGAAGTTAAAGCACCCATTCC
>JAPUIM010000545.1 GCA_027297025.1 Bacteroidota bacterium
TAGCATTGAAACCAAACACAAAATCGCCAGACATCTTCTACAAAAAGGGTACGAATCGGATTTGATCTGGAGATGGATTAATATTTTAATTAAGCCTCAGGTTGGATAGCCATTAAATGTCGCTTCTAGGACTATTCCTTATTAAATTATAACTTGAGAATAAAAGACGCGTAAAACCAAGAGAATTATTTAATCTCATGAAACATCTTCAGTTATCTACAGCGATCTTGTTTCTAATTATTGCCCCCTTGTTCAGTCTGGCCCAACAGCCCATCGAAAGAAAACACCTCAACCTGGAAAACGGCGTAGCCATAAAAGGGTATGACCCGGTTAGCTATTTTACAGGTAAAAAACCAATAAAAGGCACAAAAGAGTATTCTTTAGTTCACCTGGGAACAACCTATCAATTTGCTACTGAAGAAAACTTAAGTGCATTTAAATCCACCCCCGAAAAATTCCAACCTGAGTATGGAGGATGGTGCGCCTATGCCATGAGCGTAACTGGCGAAAAAGTGGAAGTTGACCCGGAGACGTTTAAAATAATCGATGGCAAAAATTATCTTTTTTACAATTTCTACTTTACCAATACCTTGAAAAAATGGAATCAGGATGAGGCCAATCTCAAACCAGTCGCCGATCAAAATTGGGCGCAAATCCTGGGAAATTAATAAACATTGACGATTCCTTTTAAGGCCCAATTCACGGATTATTATCACTATAAACAACCAAAGGAACCTTTGAACGCTAACTGTCGTTGTAAAAGGATTGCTATTATTTACTGGCCAAATGGTTACCAAATGGTTAGTTGATCGCTAGATGCCGGAAAATAAGATAGCAACACTTGTATGAAATAGAATTACATTTGCACAACTCAAAAAAAGTGAGTTTAACAATGGAGTTAATTATAGCCTCAAATAATATTCTGACTCAATTGAGGAATTTAATTGAGCAAATTGAAGAAGCCGATTATATAGAATCTTCCCCAACCCTTAATGCCACCATTGGGCAACATGCCCGCCATATTTTGGAATTTTTTCACTGCCTTGAAAACGGTGTCAAAAGTGGGGAACTCAATTACGACCGAAGAAATCACGATCAGGCCATTGAAACCGACAAAAAAAGTGCCCTTGCCATGATTGATCATTTAGGAGATTTCATTAGCAAACACCCCTCGGATTACAACCTCATTTTAGAAGGCAACTACCGATTGGAAGGTGAAGTAAGTTTTCAAATTCGAAGTAATTACCATCGGGAATTGGCCTATAATGTAGAGCATGCAATCCATCATATGGCTTTGATCAAAATTGGAGTTAAGGAAAACGCACCATATGTCCGTTTGCCGGATGACTTTGGAATAGCCAGCTCCACCATCAGATATAGGAAGCAACAACCTACCATATAATATTATTGCTATAAATTTGTTCTAATGAAAGTAGTCCGGACAGAAACCCATTCCAAGGAAATCCACCTGGATCTTGACATTGGATTTCCAACTCAGATGGATGCACCTGGAGCCCCAGGACTGGGCATTAGGAAAAGCCTCAAACAAATTTTCAGGAGCAATTTTTTCACCCGATTAACCAATTGGGAATACTGGCCTTTTTCTCTAATTTATTTTCCGGTTTCCTTCTACTGGATTTGGCTCATCATTAAAGCCCGTTCCTTATTCTTTTTTACTGCATCAAACCCCAGCATTGAGTTTGGGGGAATGTTGGGGGAGTCAAAATTCGATATTTTTAAGATCATCAATCCTTCATTACAGCCAAAAACCATATTTTCCCCTCCTGATAGACCTTATGAGCAAATATTGGCTACCCTTAGATCGACTGAAATGGATTTTCCCCTCATAGCCAAACCGGATGTGGGAGAGAGAGGATGGATGGTAGAAAAAATAAATAATGAATTGGAGCTCAAAAAATATTTGGAATATTCCAAAGTGAATTTACTGCTTCAAGAATACATAGATCTTCCCGTAGAGCTGGGTGTATTTTATTACCGCTTCCCCAATGAAACCAAGGGTACCATTAGTTCCGTGGTTTACAAACAGTTTTTAGAGGTAAAGGGTGATGGGAAATCTTCGTTAAAAGAACTCATTTTAACCAACCCACGGGCAAAATTGCAGTTTGATTCACTGGAACAAAGTCACGGTGATCAGTTCGATTATGTGCCTTTAAAAAATGAAGTTATACCTCTAGTGCCCATTGGTAATCACTGCCGGGGAACAACTTTTTTTAGTGGTAACCATTTGATCAATGAACATATGATTTCCGTTTTCGATAATATAGCACACAAAATCGATGGTTTTTATTTTGGGAGGTTCGATATAAGATGTGAAAGTATTGAGGGATTGTATCAGGGTAAAAATTTCAAAATACTGGAATTAAATGGGGCAGGATCCGAACCCAGCCACATTTATCATCCCGGTTTCCCTCTATCAAGCGCCTATTCGGTCATTTTCCATCACCTCAACGTTTTGTACAGGATCAGCAAAATGAACAAAAAAAGAGGTATCCCTTACATGTCTTTCATTGAGGGTATGAAAATGTTGAAAAAAATCAGGAACTATAAGAAATTACAAACCAGCAATCCATGATGCATCTGTTTCAAATATTCATGGTGGGGCTGATATTCAGTTTTTTGGGATCAATTCCTCCGGGCACCATCAATCTCAGTGTGATGCAGCTGGGCCTTAAAAAACAGATGCAAGGTGCACTGTTGTTCACTTTGGCTGCCGTGCTGGTGGAGTTTGTGTATGCATCGGTAGCGGTGAAGTTTCAGATGTTCCTTACCACCAATACCTCTCTCACTGAAAACTTTCAGATCCTATCGGCTTTGGCCATGTTGGTTTTGGGAATTTTTAATTTATCCCGCAAGGGAATTCAGGACAACCAGCCAAAACCAGGTGTGGACAGTTTTAAGAAGGGACTGCTGATTAGTTTAGCCAATCCCTTGGCTATCCCTTTTTGGTTGGCGGTTACCGCCTACCTGCAAAATCAACAAATGATCATTATCACCGGCAATGCCACTTTTTTTTCCTATATCCTGGGTATATGCGCCGGTACCTTCCTATTGCTCGTCCTGGTAGCC
>JAPUIM010000546.1 GCA_027297025.1 Bacteroidota bacterium
TCCACTAGCCTCTTGATTGACCTTTTTACTGGTTGACAAGCTATTATTAATGAAATTTTGGAATGTAAACAATTGTCCTAAGGCATAGTTGATCTTGGCCTCTTTCATAAACGCAATGGCCAAATACTTATTAGGACTTCCTAGTTTTGAAATGGATTTGCTTTTGAGTTTGCTAAATTGTTTGGCGGCTTTTTTATAATCACCATCTTGGTATTTATCTTCTCCTTTGACAATATACTTGTCAAGGTTTTGACCTAGTAGCATTTGTTGGTTAAATAACCCAATCAGAAGTACTAGGATGGTTGGTTTTATCAAGTATTTCATAATACTAGTTTATTAAAAAATTCCCTGTAAATCAATAATACATAACTTACAATGGGTCGGATTGGTTCAGGAGTAAGTGTAGCAACTTTAAGGCTGCCTTAGATAAATTGGTCCCCGGACCAAATATCTCAGCAACTCCTACATCCTTGAGGAGTTGATGATCCTGATTGGGGATTACTCCTCCAGCCACTACCATGATATCCGATCTTCCCATTTCGTTCAACTTATTTATTAAACCTGGGATCAAGGTCTTGTGTCCTCCTGCCAGACTAGATACACCGACCAGGTTTACGTCATTCTCAATTGCTTGGCGTGCAACCTCTTCTGGAGTTTGGAACAAAGGACCGATATCCACATCGAATCCAATATCGGCGAAACCTGTAGCTATGACCTTGGCTCCACGATCATGACCATCTTGTCCTATTTTTGCAACCAGGATTCTAGGCCTTCTTCCCTCCAGATCCTCAAACTGGTCGGCCAATTTTTTAGCTTCCTGGAACTCTTTTTGACCATAAGCCTCTTTTGAATAGACTCCTGAAATGGCTTTGGTATTTGCTTTATGTCGACCAAATTCTTTTTCCATGGCCAAGGATATTTCTCCTAAGGTAGCCCTTTTTCTAGCTGCCTCCACCGCCAATTCCAATAAATTCCCATTATTTGATTTGGCTGAACGGGTGATATTTTGCAGGCATTCCTGGACATCTTCATTATTTCGTTCCTCTTTTATTTTTTCAAGGCGCATGATCTGAGATTGTCTGACACTGGTATTATCAACTTCCAATAAATCAATTTTCACTTCCTCCGCCACTTTATATTTATTTACCCCAACAATAGTTTCTTCACCTGAATCTATTAGTGCTTGTTTCCGTGCGGCGGCTTCTTCAATTTTTAATTTGGGCAGTCCTATTTCTATGGCTTTAGCCATTCCTCCATGTGCTTCAATTTCCACTATTTGTTTCCAGGCATTATGAGCAAGGTGATGGGTGAGGTATTCCACATAATAACTCCCCGCCCAAGGATCAATGCATTTAGTGATCTGAGATTGTTGCATGATAAAAAGCTGGGTGTCTCTGGCGATTTTAGCTGAATAATCGGTAGGCAAGGCGATGGCTTCATCCAAGGAATTGGTATGCAGTGACTGCGTACCTCCCAAAACAGCAGCCAAGGCTTCGATGCAGGTTCTGGTAACATTGTTATAAGGATCCTGCTCAGTCAAACTCCAACCCGAGGTTTGGCAATGGGCGCGTAATGCCAGAGATTTAGGGTTGGACGGATGAAACTGTTGTACGATCTTAGCCCACAACATTCTGCCCGCTCTGAGTTTGGCTATCTCCATGAAATGATTCATACCTATCGCCCAGAAAAAGGATAAACGGGGAGCTATTTTATCTATCCCTAACCCCGATTGCAGGGCGGCACGGAGGTATTCCCAACCATTGGCTAGCGTATAGGCCAACTCCAAGTCAGCCGGAGCTCCGGCTTCATGCATATGATATCCGCTGACACTTATGGAGTTAAATTTAGGCATGTGTTGGGAGGTGTAGAAAAATATATCGGCGATAATCCTCATAGATGGCTGAGGTGGATATATGTAGGTATTTCTCACCATAAATTCTTTCAGGATATCGTTTTGAATGGTGCCGGTTAATTGTTGAGGAGAAACACCTTGTTCTTCTGCTGCTACTATATAAAAAGCCATTATGGGTAATACCGCCCCGTTCATGGTCATCGACACTGACATTTTATCCAGAGGAATTTTGTCAAAAAGAATTTTCATGTCCACTAACGAATCAACCGCCACTCCTGCTTTTCCTACGTCTCCTTGTACCCTGGCATGGTCAGAGTCGTATCCTCGATGGGTGGCAAGGTCAAAGGCTATAGAAAGACCTTTTTGTCCTGCGGCAAGATTTCTTCGGTAAAAGGCATTAGATTCTTCTGCAGTAGAATAGCCGGCGTATTGGCGAATGGTCCAGGGTCTGGTTGCATACATGGAAGCATAGGGTCCACGTAAGTATGGGGGTTTACCGGCGCCGAATTTTATATGTTCTAAATCATTTATGTCAGATGCTTCCAGGAAAGACTTAACCGCTATATTTTCAGGGGAAACCCAATCATCACCTTTGGCAAAACCATCATTGCCATTTACAAGGGCATGTTCAATATCTATATTGTGAAAGTCTGGTTTCAATTGATCACTCTAAATAGTTAGTTTAATGAATATTCATTTTCCTTAAATTTGGTGTACCCACCATCATCCTCAATTTTTAAAAATAAATTCCATGATCCTTTTACCAGCTGATGAGTAATACTTTCCAAATAATAAGAACCGGCCACCGGATCCATAAATTTATCCAAGTGCACTTCTTCTCTTAGAATCAAAGAGATGTTTCTGGCTATCCTGGCAGACCATTGATTGTACTGCTGATTTCGGGAATCATGTGGTGCAAGGGATATTGAATTGCACCCACCCAAAATTGCGGCCAAAGCTTGAAGAGTATTGCTTAAGATATTTGTTGCTTCATCATTCGAATTGGTATGCAGGTGGGATATGCAATGAAGGTTTATCCCTTCAGGATCATAGGATGTTCCAGGATATTCCTTGGCAATTTGGCTAATCAAAAACCGAAGGGCCCTCAGTTTTGCAATCTCCACAAAGAATTCATTACCCAGAGATAGCGTCAATTGGATTCTGGAAAAAACCTGAGAAGCCTCAACGCCTCGTGCGGTTAATCCATCCACTAATTCTACCAGATAACTCAATGCCAGAGCCGTCTGTTTTATGATTTCAAAATCTTCTTTTTGAAGGGCTTTCAGGTCAATGTCAATGCTACGTATACCAACGGCATTTTTGAACAACTCAAAGTGCTTAAGTTGAGGCTCCAAAAACTCGGTTGGATGACTGGAAAACGGTAGCAAAAAGTGTCCATTAACTTTGATTAGATCTATCCCGGCGTCATTTAAATAATTTAAATATTGCTGTCCACATTCTTGTCTTCCGGTATTAACTACAAATGACAGGTTGCAATGTTCAGGTTTTATATTCTGCAACAAATTTCGCCAGTTAATCTCATTATCATTGATTATTTCAAAAACTACTCCTTCCGCACCATTTTCTAAAGCATGCAAGGCTTGAACGTTGGCTTTGTGTTCATCCTCAATTGTAACTTCTTCTAAAAAAAGCCACTTTCTGAGCCATATGGCCCCTATTTTATGTTTAGGAGGTTTAAAATCGAGCGCTTTGATGTATCCAAATTCTTTAGTTTCCTCTGAAGTGAAATAGGGTGGAAGTTCCAGTCCATCTTGATATTGCCAATTGAGTTTATGCAGATTGGGTTCATCAATAATAACCCGCACCAGTCGTTCCCATTCCTGCTTAGGCAGTGGTTGGAACTCTGAAAATAAGGGTGGCAATTTGTGCTTGGGGGACATGAGAATTTGGTATATTCAAGATATAAAGCTATTGCTTTTTTTCGAGAACAAAGAACTCGGCATCTTTTAGACAACTTGGAGAAAATTGTTTCCAAATCAGGCAAAATTATCATATGAAAAAAATAATATTCTATATAAATAATTAAAGTATTTTAAAATATATCTTTTGATAATTTAGCGTGAGCGCATCATATGAAAAAGTCAAGTCAAATCGCATTTTTTTCTTAATTATTTTTTTTTCATTTTTGATATTCCTTTACCTAAAGGGATGCATTTTTTACCCTTATCATTTCAGGTTGATGCACGAAAAAGTTTGGAATAATTGTCTCGGTACGATCATCGACAAAATCAGTGAGCAAAGTTATAAGACTTGGTTTGAACCGATTATTCCACTGAAGCTTCAGGATAAGGTTTTAACTATTCAAGTCCCAAGTCAATTTTTTTATGAGTGGTTGGAAGAACACTATGTTCATTTGTTGAGGAAGGCCATCGATCAAGAGTTGGGGACGGGTGGACGGTTGGAGTATTCAATTATCGTTGATCAGGGAAATCGAGACAACCATCCAGTCACCATCAATCTACCCACCAATAAACACACTGCTTATGGGCATGATGGAATATTAACCGAATATATTTCTCCCTTTGCAATCAGGGGCATAGCTGAGTCACATCAATACTCGAATCTGAATCCACAGTACGTATTCGAATCTTACATAGAGGGCGATTGCAATCGCCTGGCCAGATCAGCAGGGATGGCCGTTGCTCAAAAGCCGGGTATCACATCTTTCAATCCACTCATGATATATGGTGGAGTGGGTTTGGGTAAAACACATTTGGTACAAGCTATTGGGAATTATATAAAACAAAATTTGGACAATAAGTTTGTACTATATGTTGCTTCTGAAAAATTCACCACTCAGTTTATCGAGGCTCTGAGGAATAACAATGTGCAAAACTTTACTAATTTTTACCTGCAAGTAGATGCTTTGATACTGGATGATGTGCAATTCCTGGCGGGGAAAGAGAAAACTCAGGAAATCTATTTTCATATTTTCAACCACCTTCATCAGTCGGGGAAACAGATTATTATGACCAGTGATTGCCCCCCCAAGGATATTAAAGGGTTGGAGGAACGTTTATTGTCCAGATTTAAATGGGGGCTTACTACGGATCTTCAGCAGCCTGATTTTGAGACTAGAATGGCTATCATTCAGCGCAAAATACAAGCTGATGGTATTAGCATTCCCGATAATGTGGTGGAATATTTGGCCTACAGTGTGGATACAAACATTCGTGAGTTGGAAGGGGTATTGATCTCTTTGATTGCTCACTCCTCCTTGAACAAACGGGAAATAGACCTGGAGTTGGCCAAGCAGACCTTAAAAAATATCGTACAGGATATAGAAAATGAAGTGGGAATTGATTTCATTCAGAAAACAGTCTCCGAAAGCTTTAATGTTTCCTTGGATGATATGAAGGATAAGACCCGTAAGAAGGAAATAGTGATCGCTCGTCAGGTAGCCATGTACTTTTCTAAAGAATACACCAATCACTCATTGAAGTCAATTGGCTATCATTTTGGGGGCCGTGACCATTCCACCGTTATTCATGCTGTACAAACCGTTAATGACATGATGGAAACCAATTCCCAATTCTGCTCCTCAGTAGAATCGCTGAAAAAGAAATTGAAAATGAGAACTTTCTAAAAGTAGAAAGAATAATATCCTCTTACTCCTCTGGTATTTACTCCCTCGATAATTACCCTTCCTCTTATTCCTTCTAAAATTTTAATTAATCTTTTTGGGTCCTTAATAGCTTCGTTATTTACATGGGTAATGATAAAATCTTCTTCAATACCCAAACTTCTTAAAAATCCACTTTTCACTTTTGTTACCCTCACCCCGTAGTCTATGTTGAGTAATTCGCGCTCCACTTTAGGAACAGATTCAAATTCAGCCCCCAGGGTTTTGGAAAAGTTGGACTGTTTTACAATGATGTCGGTAGTGCCTTCTTTATTGGTGAGGATGATTTCCGCAAGGGCTACTTTACCTTTTCTTTTGTATAAAAGAATGA
>JAPUIM010000547.1 GCA_027297025.1 Bacteroidota bacterium
CTTCAATTTGGAGCAACCCATCCGTATCAAATTCTTCAGCAATTTCTATGGTCACAAGTTTTTGCTTCAATGAACCGGCCTTTAGCTCCGCCACCCCCTGGTCGGCTACCAGCTTACCACGGTTAATGATCACCACCCGGTCACAAAGTGATTGCACTTCCTGCATGATATGAGTAGATAAAATAACGGTCTTATCCTTACTTCTCTCTTTTATTAGACTTCTTATTTCCAATATTTGATTGGGATCAAGGCCAGAGGTAGGTTCATCCAGAATCAAGACCTTGGGATCGTGCAAAAGTACCTGGGCCAGACCCACGCGTTGTCTATAACCCTTTGAAAGGGCACCTATCACTTTATTTTGTTCCCTCTCCAAGCCACACCTTTCAATCATATCAGTAATCCTGCTTTTTAAGATCTTGCCACTCAATCCATGGAACCCTCCAATAAAACGTAAATGCTCCTTTACATACATATCCGGGTAAAGAGGATTGTCCTCAGGAAGATAACCGATCAGTTGTTTAACCAGCAAAGGATGATCTTGAACCTCCTGACCACAAACCTCTACTCTCCCTGAGGTTGGGGGCCAAAAGCAAGTGATGATCTTCATGGTAGTGGATTTGCCAGCTCCATTGGGTCCCAGGAATCCCAAAATCTCCCCAGGTGAAACCTCAAAGGAAATATTGTCGACAGCTTTTTGTTGCTTAAATACTTTGGTTAATTGGCTTACAGAAACAGACATGCTGGATAGGAATTAGGCAAAAGTATGGAACTAAGTGTACTTATTAAACTGTACAAAGCGAATATTCCTTTCAATTGCAGGCCAAACAGTGATTTTGATTGTTTCAGGCTTTATCCTTTGGGTTTAAGTGGTCTCAGTTCGAGGTCAGAAGTTAATAGGTTAGGATGGGTCTCCAGCACATTAATTAGACTGGCAGCTATGTCCTCAGGCCTCATCATATGTTCATTGGTAGTAATCGAATCGAAATTATCGAAAAAGTTGGTATTCACTGATCCAGGATTTACACAGGTCACTTTAATACCGTCATTTCGAACTTCTTTGAATAACGCATGAGAAATGCCATTTACCGCGTGTTTCGTACCGCAATAACCCGCCATGTTTTCAATACCATTTGTTCCGGCGATGGAAGAAATATTAATAATATGTCCTTCCCCCATCTTCTTCATTTCTGGAATGATCACTTTACAGCAATAGAAGATACCGTGAACATTGGTATTGAACATTTGATGCCATTGATCCAACGGCATATCAGATAAGGTCCCACCAAACCCTAAACCTGCATTATTAATCAAAACAGATATTCCCTCTACAAATTGTTGCTTGGTTTGGCCCAGGGATTTTTCTACTGAAGCAAAATCACTTACATCTGTTGGAACAAAATAAAAATTTGGATGATCCAACTTCGGAGCAGTCCTGCCCCACCCAGCCACGTTTGCTTGCTTTTCCAATAAAAACTTTACGGTTGCTAGTCCTATCCCCTTACTCACCCCGGTAACAACTGCTGTTTTTCCTTTCAATTCCATGTTTCAATTTATCTGTTTTGTTTTAATTTTACATTCGTTAACTCAAAAACCTCACGGTGAAACTTTTTCCCCTAATATTCTGTCTTTTTATTTTCTTTTTCAAGTCTTCCGCTCAAACTCCGGATGACCTTCCCAAAAATACATATACGGTAGGTGCAAATATCTTCAAAGGGATTGCGCTCCAGCACGATAATTCCCTGGCTTACCTGGCTGGCACTTATCCCGGTGGACTTGAAATATCTATTGATAAAAATAATTATGGAAACCAACCCTGGCAGCAATTGTACAATTATCCCGACGTGGGACTTTCTCTCACCTATTTCGACATGAATAATGAGGAAGTACTAGGTAAGGTGGTAGCTGCCATTATCTATTTGAGAATCCATCTAAGGAGAAGTGAAAAAAGTGAATTATTCTTTAGGCTAGGTACCGGTGTAGGTTATTCCACCAATCCTTATGATCCGGAAGATAACACTACCAATACCGTGATCAGTAGCACTCTAACTCAATCTATGCAGGGCCGGTTAGGTTACAATCACTGGTTAGGTAACCGTTTTAAACTTACCTCAGCATTGACTTTAACTCATTTTTCCAATGGGGCTATAAAGAAGCCTAATAAAGGAATAAATATTCCAAGCTTAAATTTTGGAATGGCTTATGCCCTATTTAAAGAGACACCGGAATATTTCACCCATGATCTATCGGCTATAAATAAAAAGCCCATTCATTTCAATTTACTTTTTGCCGGAGGGGTAAAGGAGCGTGACCAGATCGGTGATAAAAAATATGCTTTTTATGCCCTTTCCTTTTTTGCTGATAAACAGATCAGTCGAAGAAGCAGATTAAATCTGGGACTGGAAGGTTTCATGGATTTTTCTGCACGTCAGGACGTAAGGGAAGGTAAACAGTTGGATCCAGGTGAAGAACCTGATTACAAAAGAGCAGGTATTGCCTTGGGTCATGACCTATTGCTGGGTAAAGTAGCCCTATTGATACAATTTGGAGTTTACATCTATCGACCCTATAAATCCGATAAACCTATCTATCAGAAGTATGGATTAAAATACTTTTTCTCTGAAAAATATTTTGCCTCCATGTTGTTGAAAGTTCATTATGGAAAAGCCGATGCCATGGAATGGGGTATCGGGGTTAGGTTTTGATGCATGTCTTACAGGATTATAAATTTATTGCTACCCGTTTTTGATACCTACTGCTGAGTTATTAATTCTTTAATAATTTTAGTCATTCCGGGTTCGGCCCTGGCCGCTGCTTCAATGACTTCTTCAATCGTAACCTTTTTGAATTGACCAGGAACACCCATATCGGTTATTACCGAAATAGCAAAACAAGGAAGTTCCATATGCCGGGCAGCAATATTTTCTGGAACTGTTGACATTCCCACAGCATCAGCACCTATGGTCCTCAGGTATATATATTCAGCCTTGGTTTCAAGGTTAGGCCCTGGTACACTTACGTATACCCC
>JAPUIM010000548.1 GCA_027297025.1 Bacteroidota bacterium
ATATAATCCCGATTATACGCCTAAATAAGGTTGACCAAACAGGATCACTATAGCGTACTAGGTTTGATGTCAGGCACCTCTCTGGATGGCCTGGATTTGGCTTTTTGTTTTTTCCAGTATCAACAAAACGGCTGGACTTTCAGCCTTGAAAATACTGCCAGTGTTGAATATTCATCCTCACGAAGGGAACAACTTAAAAACAGTATAAATCTTTCCTCGGTGGATTTATTGTTATTGAATGTGGAGTACGGGCGGTGGCTGGGAAATCAAGTCAAAGAATTTATCGAAAGCAGAAATATCAATGTGGATTTCGTATCCAGTCATGGGCATACCGTGTTTCATCAACCGGAAAAGAGGCTCACCTATCAAATCGGCTGCGGTCAAGAACTTGCTAATATTTGCGGCCTCCAGGTATTTGCTGATTTCAGGTCATTAGACGTGTCTTTGGGTGGGCAGGGTGCACCTCTGGTGCCTATTGGTGACCAGCTATTATTTCCTCAATACGATTTTTGTCTCAATCTGGGGGGTATTGCCAATACTTCGTTCCAAGTAGATGGGCAAAGAGTGGCTTACGATATTTCACCGGCCAATATGCTACTGAATCATTTATCTGCCCAAATGGGGCAAACCTATGATAAATCAGGGGAAGTGGCCCGGTCGGCAAAGCTAAATAAAAAGCTGTTGAGCCAATTGAATGCCCTAGCCTATTATCAACAACCCTATCCCAAATCACTGGGTTATGAATGGTTTATTGAACAGATAGTTCCATTGGTGGAAGCCAGTACTATCAGTAAACCGGATAAGTTATGTACCTCTGTACATCATATTGCTGCTCAAATCTCCAAAGATCTATTGCGACATAATCCTGGAACAAATTCCAAACTACTGGCAACCGGGGGAGGTGCAAAAAACACTTTTTTAATAGAAACGCTTCAGGAGTATCTTGGAGAATCTATACAAGTGATCATCCCCGATATTTCCATTGTGGACTTCAAAGAGGCCATGGTATTTGCATTTATGGGAGTGAGAAGAAAAAGAAATGAAATAAATTGTTTAAAATCGGTGACCGGGGCTTCCAAGGACTCTTCTTCAGGAGTGATCTATTTACCTTACGAATAGGTGATTTTATGCTTTCGTACCTGCCAGCTGCTATCTTTAATATTGGAAATAATTGTAAATTGAAAGAAGTGTATGCTGCACTGACAAGTTTATAAAATTCACGATCATGAAACTCACCGATCCTCAACTGTTAAAGCAACAAGCCTATATCAACGGAAAATGGGTAGACGCAGAAAACAAATCCACATTCGCCGTAATTAATCCTGCTGATGGACAGGAAATTACTCAGGTAGCAGATTTAGGAGCCAATGAAACCAGGCAGGCGATTGAGGCCGCGGAACAGGCTTTTTATTCCTGGCGGGTTAAAACTGCTGGTGAAAGGGCGGAGATTTTACAACGATGGTACCAATTGCAGCTAGATCACCTGGAAGACCTGGCCATTATTTTGACCACGGAACAGGGAAAACCTCTCAAGGAGGCCACCGGGGAGATTCGTTATGGCGCTTCCTTTGTGGAGTGGTATGCTGAGGAAGGCAAACGTACCTATGGCGATGTGATCCCCACTCATGCTAAAGACCGGCGGTTAATGGCCATCAAACAACCCATTGGTGTTGTTGCAGCCATAACGCCCTGGAATTTCCCACATGCCATGTTGGCCCGTAAAGTATCTCCCGCTCTGGCTGCGGGCTGCACGGTCGTGATTAAACCCGCTGAAGACACACCTTTATCGGCACTGGCTCTGGCAGAATTGGCCGATAGGGCAGGTTTTCCACCTGGAGCTATCAACGTTGTGCCTGCCCTGGACCCTGTGGGGGTGGGAGGGGAACTAACCAGCAACTGCCTGGTGCGCAAACTGTCCTTCACCGGTTCCACAGAAGTGGGTAAGTTATTAATGCGCCAATGTGCAGATACGGTTAAAAAGCTTTCACTGGAATTGGGCGGTAACGCCCCTTTCATAGTATTTGATGACGCCGATCTGGAAGAGGCAGTGAATGGCGCCATTATCTGTAAATACCGCAATGCCGGGCAAACCTGCGTTGGCGCCAATAGGATCTATGTACAGGAAGGGATTTATGATGCATTTGCTGAAAAATATACACATGAAGTAAAAAAACTGAAAATAGGCTCCGGAATGAATGAAGACACGGTGGTTGGCCCATTGATAAACCAACAGGGCCTTGAAAAGGTGGAAGCATTAGTTAATGACGCAATATCTAAGGGTGCTACGGTGCTAGCCGGTGGCCAACGGCATGAACTGGGCCATACTTTTTACGAAAATACCGTATTGGCTGATGTGACCAATATGATGAAGCTGTCTGATAATGAGATATTTGGTCCGGTAGCTCCCTTATATAAATTTAAGACCGAAGAAGAAGTGATCAAAATGGCTAATGATACTACTTATGGATTGGCATCCTATTTTTATACCCGTGATCTGGGCCGCTCATGGCGGGTGGCAGAGGCGTTGGAATTTGGGGTGGTGGGTGTCAATACAGGACTTACAACCGCAGCAGCGGCTCCCTTTGGCGGAGTTAAAGAATCCGGCATCGGCCGTGAAGGTTCCAAATATGGCATTGATGAATTTTTGGAAATCAAGTACATGTGTATTGGAGGGATTGATAAGTGAAAAGGAATAAAATATTAACCCAATTTTTGAGGTTACCAACCGGCTAAAAATAGGATATACCTTTAGAGGAGAGTTCACGTGCAAGGTATACCGCTTTTGAAAAAGTCGACCATCAGTCCAAGCAAATATTCATTCACGCTAAGCGTGAAAGTGTGATGGCCCGACCTAAATAACCTGCCCTATTTAGGGCATTTCATTCAAAATCTAACTTTTTTCCTACATCAGTATTAGTAAAGTACTGATGATCATTGCAATAATTGTAATGAGAGGTTCTTTTAAATTGAAAAAATGAAAAAATTAATAATATTCTGTATCCTTATTTTCTTAGTTCCTTTTTTATCATTTAGCCAATCTCCACAGCCTTTTAAAAAAGCTAAAGTCATCCTGGTAGAAACTGCTGATTCCAAGCCAGTGGCCTTTAAAAAGATCCAGCAGTGTTTTATTGACCACGACTTTGTCATCAGTCACGCCAATGATAAAGTCTGGATCATTCAGGTTGAGGAGAAAACTATTGACCAGGGCAGGTATGTGATCATGGTGCACTGTAAAGGAGATGACCTCACCCGGATCTATTTATCCGGCTGGATCTATGTGTCCGCCATGGGTTATACCAATGCGTTAAATGTGGAATACCGGAAATCCAAAGACGATATCAGAAGGATGGCTTTTGATGTGATGGATACCATCGCCAAATCCTATGAAGGGGGAGAGATCAAGTATTTGTCCTCGGGATCTCCCTCAATTTAGTCATGGTGGAACATCTGGCCCACTTCGACCACTGAAAATCTTGTCAAATCGCAGTTTCGTGTTTCTTCCGTGAACGAAAATGAAACACACCAGCTATGATCAAAGCAGAAACCAGTCCTACCAACAGGAAGATAATGATCACCGTTAAGGTGAACCTTTTCCGGGGTAAATCCTGAAGTTAGGATCAGTAAAATATTCATTACTTGGTTTTCACCTGC
>JAPUIM010000549.1 GCA_027297025.1 Bacteroidota bacterium
CCAAGGTGGTGACTTCAGTACCCATGCGAAAACTTATTTCGAAATCGGGAATCCAGAAGAGCAGTTGAAAACTTAACGCACTGTCCTCAAAACCTATGAACCTGGGAATGGGGCCGGGATTTTGCAGGATATCGGGGTGAGCTTCTGCCGCCTCCTTCAGTACTTTCAACACTTTTTTGGGATCTGAACCATGGGCTACTCGCACATCAACATGGAGTCTGCGTTTTCTATCGGAAAGGGTCCAGTTGATCACTTGGGAGGAAATTAAATCGCCATTGGGTACGATAACCTCGGCCCCTTCATAGGTTCTGATCCTGCTGGCACGAAAACCAATTTCTTTAACCACGCCCAGCAAATTGGTCACCTCTACTACATCCCCCACTTGAATAGGGCGTTCCAGGGCCAGGATCAGGCCCGAAACCAGGTTGTTAAAAATACTTTGCAGCCCAAATCCTATTCCTACACCCAAGGCACCCACCAGGATGGCGATCTTACCGAATTCAATCCCGGCTGCGGCGAAGGCCATTACAACGCCTAAACTTATCACGGTATACCGGACCATCAAGGAAATTGTACCTGATACTCCTTTATCACCGGTTTTGGTGCGTTGGTACACCTCTTCTTCTATAATAAACCGTATGAACTTGGAAATCCAGATAGACAATTGTATGGTGAGGAAAAATGCCAGTATATCAGCGAGTGAGACACTCAATTCTCCAATTTCTACTGAGGTGGTTACAAAGTTTATAGCCCAACCAACCACCGCAGTTTGAATATTAAATAGGTCCAATACCAGGTAACCCCCCCAAAATATGGCTAAGATGGTAAATGCGGTTTTAAATCTTCTGCGAATGAGTGGCCGGTAGTTTCGTACGATATTCGATTTATTTAGAGGAGTCCCTACCATGATCAGGGAAATTATATCGGTCATAAGGAATATGGCCTGATAAAAAATGAGGCTGACTAAAACACTACCCACGATGCCTAGAAGTAATAATTCAGCCAACTGCACGCTGCCCAAAATGTTGGCCGCCAGTGAGCCAAAATTGAGAATAATAAAAACCTGTATTATAAATCGCACCAAGCCTGGTTGGGTACTGCTTATGATCGCCAGGTTCTCTTTTTTTCTGAGCAGCAAGATCATGATGATTAGTAGGGTGGTTCCAATGATCAGTAAAAAAAAGCGACCCGAGAGGATACCGGTCAATAAGGGGATCAAATGAAACACTAACACCAGAACAATAAATGCCAGTGTCTTGGGAGTTTTTTGAATTTTCGAGAGACTGTATAAGATTACAGAAACAGGGGTAATCATGATCAAAGCCAGTACCTTTTTCATTTCCCGGGGTGCGTCAAAAAACAAAGTCAGGAATACCCAGGTGAGGATCATGGCAGAGAAAAACGGATACTTCAGTATCAATTGTACATCTTCAATATCCTGAGGATACTTATCGATTAGCTTTTTAGAGGTAACCTTAAAGTATATGAGATTGATATAGATCAGCAGGAAGATAAAAATGATAAAATACCTAAATGAAGCTTTGGATTTCCAATAGGAAGAAGCTATAGCCTTATTCTCATTAATTACCTGCCTCAGGTGTTGAACTAGAGAAAAGCCGGTGGTATCGCTGCTCAGGTTCCACAGGGGCGGACTTTCCGGAGTCCAAATTTGCTCTATAATGGTATTGCGTTGATCTTCTATATAATTCTGGGTTTGGCTGATGGTGCTGAAAAATGGCGCCAGTTCCGTTTGCAGTTTCAGTAGGTCACTCAGGGCAACTTGAAGCTCTACCTGATTTTTGATCAATAGCTGGGAAACAATGGAAATCGTTTCTAACATTTCCGGTGGCGCCTGTTGCTCCTGCGCCAATTGGTAGGTGAGTTTCCAGGTTTTTATGGTATTTTGAACCTCGCTCCTTTTGTTTTGCAATATTTCCACTCGATCGGTGATCAGCTGGTTCCAGTTGGTAATACGCTCCTGGATTTCATCCCAATCCCGTTGCAAGTTTTCTAACTGCTGTAGATTAAATTTTTTTACAGTGCCCAGCAGACTGGCTTTTTTTAATTCAATTTCCCTTAGAGTGCCGGGAAGTTCATTTTTTATGGCTTGGATGGCGGGGGGAGGAGCTAACAATCGCTGCACTTGCAATCCGAGTTGATTAGTCCTTTCGGTAAATTGAGGGACCTCAGTGATCTGAATAGACCTAATGGCGGTAACCGTATCCTGAACATCAATAATTTGTGCGCTTAATATAGAGCTCAATAAAAATTGACCAACCCAGAATAGCAGGATTTTATCTTTTACCATCATCATGAATATTCTCCTTGAGCAAATCCAATTTGCACATTGGAAGATTCATTAACAAAGTTTTGTGAAAAATTCTTGAACAAAACGGACGGATTTAAGACGGGAAATTGCAACAACCCTGAAATTGATAGCTGTGCAATGTGCAATAGGCAGATCCAATTCCTAAAACCTCCTCTGTCCTTTGTATACACTTGATTCTGAAGGATGAATCAATTGCCCGGTGAACCTTATCCTGCCACTGGTAGTATTGGACCGGATGGTGGCATCAGCGAAATTTCCCGAGGATATTCTAATATCTATTTCCACACTGCGAGGGGCGCTCATCATAAAAGCATTGACACTGGCGCCGGTGCCTTCCTTCTTGGGTTCCTTTACTTCATATTTAGTGACATTTCCTTCTAATGTTATTCCACCAATCCCGTTCCAT
>JAPUIM010000055.1 GCA_027297025.1 Bacteroidota bacterium
ATACGATTTTCCAAAAAATTGGCTGGAGATATCCAAAACCTTTGAATTTTAATAGATTAAAAAAGTGAAACAAACATATGAAGTTAAGCCTATTTCATTGCATCTTTTGTGGGAATATCTGAGCTTTTCTACGCATCTTTGTCATATCATTTGCTAATTGTATAAACTTGTAACTCCTTAAACCCAACAATAAACATGGAAAATCGAAAATTCTTACCATTTATCTTCATGGGCGTGACAGCCTTATTTGTAGTCATCTACCTTTCTTCCAGTATTTTCCTGACTATCAGTCCGGGAGAACGTGGTGTGATATTTAGAAAATTTTCTACAGGATTAGATAAAGATAATATATTTCAACCGGGCTTTCTCATGAAATTGCCCTGGAACGATGTAACTGTATATGATGTAAAAGAACAAAAAGCAGAAGAAAGAATGGATGTCCTTGACAAGAGCGGATTAACCATCAGTGTGGATATATCTGTTCGTTTCCATCCCTTGTATGGTAGAATTGGATATCTGCATGAAAATTTTGGTGTGGATTATGTTAACCGGCTGGTGATACCTGAGGTTCGTTCCACGGTCAGAAGGGTAATGGGCCGTTTCACTGCGGAAGAAATATACTCTACCAAACGTAGTCAAGTGGAAGGGGCCATAGTTAAAGAAACCGAAGACATCCTGCAAATTGAGAGCAACAATATTCAGATGAGGGCCTTGTTGATCAGATCCATTGTTCTACCCGCACAAATCAAACAGGCCATTGAGAATAAATTGCAACAAGAGCAGGAAGCCAAGGCTTATCAATTCAGATTGGAAAAAGAAGTAAGTGAGGCTGAGCGTAAACGCATTGCCGCAAACGGGGAAGCCACAGCCAATAAAATTATCAACAGCAGTTTAACTACTGCATTACTCAAAATGCGAGGTATTGAAGCCACTATGGAACTGGCCAAATCTCCAAATTCGAAAGTGGTGATTATTGGCGGTGGCGACAGTGGTATGCCTTTAATTTTAGGTGGCAATTGATTAAAATAGCTTTAAATGTATTTTTTATTAAGGTTTTTTTTTAATTTAAAACAATACGTTAAAATCACGATTAGTAATTAATTAAGCTTCAAAACAAATGGCTGAAATCGCTACACTAAATATTAATGGAAAATCCTACGAACTCCCCATAATAGAAGGCACAGAAAATGAAAAGGCCATAGATATAAGCAAACTTAGGAGTGAGACCGGGCTCATTACAATTGATCCGGGCTTTAAAAATACCGGTTCTACCAAAAGCTCAATCACCTTTTTGGATGGGGAAAAAGGTATTCTAAGTTACCGGGGATATCCTATAGATCAATTGGCAGAAAAATCTACTTTTCTTGAAGTTTCCTACTTAATTATTTATGGAGAGTTGCCCACCGAAGAGCAGTTAGCGGATTTCACCAGACGGGTACAAAGAAGGTCTTTGGTACATGAGGATATTAAAAAAATCCTGCACAGTTTCCCCTCCAATGCTCACCCAATGGGCGTTCTATCTTCACTGGTTACCAGCTTTACTGCTTTTTATCCAGGTTCTTTGGATCCGAACCGTTCCGCAGAAGCCGTTGATCTAAGCATTGTAAGGATCCTGGCGAAATTCCCTACTCTGGCCGCCTGGACCTACAACAACCAAATTGGCCGACAAGCCAATTATCCCGATAATCGCCTGGATTACATTGCCAATTTCATTAAAATGATGTTCGCGGTTCCTTCTGAGGAATACAAGGTAGATCCGGTAGTGGCAGATGCTTTGAACAAGTTACTGATATTACATGCTGAACATGAACAGAATTGTTCTACCTCTACCGTTAGATTGGTGGGGTCATCCCATGCCAGCTTGTATAGTTCAATTTCTGCCGGTATTAGTGCCTTGTGGGGTCCTCTGCATGGCGGCGCCAATCAGGCAGTAATTGAGATGCTGGAGAACATACGAAAAGATGGCGGAGGCTCCAAAAAATACCTGGAAAAGGCCAAAGATAAAAACGATCCCTTCCGATTGATGGGATTTGGTCATCGGGTATATAAGAACTTTGATCCTCGGGCCAAGATCATTAAAAAAGCTGCTCATGGTGTTTTGAAAAAACTGGGAGTTCAGGATCCGGTACTGGAAATTGCCTCAGAATTAGAAAAAGCGGCTTTGGAAGACCAATATTTTGTAGACCGTAAGCTTTATCCTAATGTTGACTTTTATAGTGGGGTGATCTATAGGGCCTTAGGTATTCCTACAGAAATGTTTACTGTAATGTTTGCCATGGGCAGATTGCCTGGTTGGATAGCCCAATGGAAAGAAATGAGAGAGAATAATGAGCCTATTGGCAGACCTAGACAGATCTATACCGGTTATAATACACGTGACTACGTAGAACCTTCAAAAAGATAAAAAGAATTATTGGTTGGAAGCCGGTTAGTCACCGGCTTTTTTATTTGTTACTTCTCCAAACCGAGATCATAAGAACAAATGCTAGTATAGCAGCCAGTGTGTAACCGACAGCGCTTAGATATGGGATGCCTAATGGGAACCGGGATAAATCATCATAGGCGGTCATGGTGATAGCAGAGGCCAATAGTAAGGTTCCAATAATAAATCCCAGTATGGCCCGATTGGTGGCCCGGTTAAAGCTTTTGGTCAGAGGCTCGTACCCTCTATTTTCTACTATAAAGGTTATTTTCCCTTTTCTTAGCTTACTGAATATGGTCCTCATCTGAAAAGGAAAACTGCTCACAAATCCCAGTAGCTGCACACCCACATTGGCAATTTCGGTACTGATATTTTCCCAGGAATACTGCTCCTGCACCAAATCCTTTCCGTAGGGCTTCAAAAATTCAAAAGTGTTGAACTGCGGGTGTATGGTTTTACCGATTCCCTCTAAAATAGCCAAGGCCCTCAGTATCAAAAACACCCCTCTAGGTACCCTAAGCTGGTAATCAAAAATAATTTTTTGCAGGGACGCTACCAGATCGGCCATGTTCATATCATCCACATCCAGCGAGGCAAACTCTTCAATCAATTCGTTTAAAGCGTATTCAAAACGCCGCATATCTTCAATATCACTGTCAATAGACAACCTCTTAAAATTAATGGCCATTCCCCTGGCGTCCTGTTGAGCCATGCTGATCACCACTCCAGCGAATGCGTACTTATCCTTTTTCATAAGTCTCCCCACCATGCCAAAATCGATGAGCAGGATTACACCGTCTTTCCTTACCAAAACATTTCCCGGATGGGGATCGGCGTGAAAATATCCATATTTGAATATCTGGGTAAGGTAAATATCCAGTCCTTTTTCTACAATCTGCTTGGGATCCAATCCCCAGTCTTTTAGTTGTTTCAAATCAGTGATCATACAACCACTCACAAATTCCAGCACCAGTATCCTTTCGGTAGACACCTTTTTGTAAACCGCTGGAACATAAAAGTCGGTACTGTCCCTATAAAAATTGCGGAACTGATCAATATTTCGGGCCTCTAGGGTATAGTTGAGTTCTTTTTGTAGAGTACTCTCAAAGGCGTCCACAATGTCCAAAGGGTTGATCACCCCAAGTTTGCGAAGATACCCTTCCATGAGAATTACCAATTCCCGGACCAGAGAAAGATCCGTTTCCACCTTTTTGCGGGCATTGGGCCGTTGAACTTTAACTGCCACCTCCTGACCCCCCACCAATGTGGCTTTATGCACTTGACCCAAAGAAGCTGAACCTATGGTTTCAGGAGCGAAATATTCAAACGTCTCCTCCAATTTCTTTTGGGTTTCTTGTTCAATGATCCCTTGCACTTCCGAAAATGGAAATGGTGGAACATCATTTTGAAGTTTTTGAAATTCTTTGATTAATGGTTCGGGCAAAAGGTCGGGTCTATTGCTTACCACTTGGGCCAGTTTTATAAAGGTAGGACCCAGGTCTTCGACCACCATTCTAATCCTCTCCCATCGGGAATATTCGAATACCGGTTTTTCACCTCTTAGCCAGCTAAGACGGGTCTTTTGCGGCACTAATTTGCCCAAGGCGGTGCTGGTGACTACTTCTTCAAACCCATGTCTCAATAAAACATGGCCAACCTCCCGAATGCGTTTTACATGTTTTATGGTTTTAGAAAAAAACATAGGTCAGTAGATCCAAACAAGGTCAAATAAAAAGCCAGGTCAAAGATAATTATTGACCTGGCATTTTTCACAAAATCGATACTTTTAACCGAAATTCTAAACTTTTGATATGGTTTTAGGTTCTTTTGAATTGGTCCTGGACTTGGATAACTTTCCCACCTTAGCTTCCAAGGCAGCAATTCTTTTTTCCAGGGATTCAATATCTTTCTTTTTAGGCAATTGAACCTTGTTTACAACTTCCTCAGTAATCTTCTTCAGTTGTTTTTCGAATTCCTTCTTTTTGTTTTCAGTCTTTTTGAAGAATTCATCCAAAATCTTCTTTCCCTCACCGGTGGAGATCTTGTTTTCTTCTATTAACTTGTCAATACTTTTTTGTAATTTTTCAGCAGTTAATGAAGCCAGTCCCACTCCTGCATACAAAAATTTTTTAATCGCACTTTCCATCTTATTTATTTTATAATGTTCAATCGTTTATTAGTTTTCAAGGCAAATTTACAAAATATTTGTTATGCATGCATAATATATTTAAATAATTATTTTTTATTTTTACCCAATAAATCATCGAATAGAGAGGTTAATATGGAAAGTATCAAACTAAAGCCCATAGCCCACCAAAATCCCTCCACCCGGAAGCCAGGAATGACCTGATCAGCCAGCAGAATCATCAGGGCATTAATCACCAATAAAAACAATCCTAAGGTTATAAAGGTGATGGGAATAGTCAGCACTATT
>JAPUIM010000550.1 GCA_027297025.1 Bacteroidota bacterium
ACTGACAGGCAATTATGAACTTTTGCTCCCCACCATGTGGGTTTGTTTTATATCTTATTTTGTCGCCAAAAAATGGTCCATATATAAAAGCCAGGTTCCGAATAAGAATTATTCCCAGGCCCATTTTGGAAAATATTCTCCAGATATCATCAATGTGACAACTGTTGGTTCAACCTATAAGAAATCAAGGAAATTTAAAATTGTACAGGAAAACAGTTCTATACCAGATATTTTGAATATCATTGACCGGAGCAGGCAAAGAGTTTTTCCGGTGATCAATGAAGACGGTAAATTATTGGGTGGTTTTAATATTGATGATATTACCCATGTTTTACATGACCAGGATACTAAAATGGAATCTGCAAAAGATTTAATGTACACCCATATTCCAAAAGTGCATTTAGAGGATAACCTTGACAAAGCCTACAAAATAATGAACGATAATTTTATGGATGAAGCCTTGGTGATTGATGATTCACCCAATGAAAAAGTACTTGGGTTAATTACTTCATCTGATATTGTCCTTACATATAATCGAAAACTGTCAGAAATTAAATATGGGGATGAAAGTTCCGATGCGTCATTATATGACAGTAGGTTGTTGCAATCTTTTTCATTAAAAAAAGTGCTTGAGACAGATTTGCTTACCATCAAACCGGAAGAAAGTCTAAGGGAATTAATTGGAATTATTACCAAGTCAGACCGTAATATTTTTCCCGTTGTTGATAGCGAATATAAATTGCATGGAATCGTATTGCTGAATGACATTCGGTCTTTAATGTTTGATAGTTCAAAGTACGATGAAGTAATGGTGAATGAACTTATGATTCCACCACCTGATGTGGTTAAAGTAAATGAAAACATGCAAGTGGTTATCGATAAATTTGAAAGAACAAGGGCCTGGAATTTGCCTGTTGTGGACAAGAATAATCGATATCTTGGTTTGGTTTCTAAATCCAGTATTTTTTCCGTCTATAGAAACGAACTGATCAAAAATACAGAAATTTAGATTTACCCTAGTGCATAATCTTTTGCCTTAACTAACGATTCTTGTCAACTGGTGATTCGGAACTTGCACCCATAGTTATCATACATGTGTGGTAAAAAAAGCCAACCCGATGGATTGGCTTTTTTTACAATATCAAATTCTAGAAAGCATAACCCTTATTATCTATCATTTTTCTGGCTATTTGCCTTCTCAACTTTTTGGTGTTTACCAATTCGGTTTTGGTGAATCGTTTGAGTCCCATAAGCATCACTTTTTGCTTATCACCACTGCTGAAGGAGGCCAGCGCTTCTTTAGCTGCGATTGCTATTTTATCCACCGCTTCATACAGGTATAACTGCGACATGTTTATTTGGGATTCACAGGCTTCTTCTCCATGCAGCGCAACCAATTTTTCAGTACGCAAAATGGTGGATTCAGCCAGGTATATTTCAATCATCATATCGGCAACATTCATCAAGATCTCTTGCTCATCTTTCATGGCCACGCCTAAAGTCTGGACAGCATCTCCTGCTACCATTAAGATGATTTTTTTGAGATTCTTAATGGTCTCTTTCTCCTTGGTGAATAAACCTCCACCTTGACCATTTCCAAATGAAGGAACTGATTGCAATTCTTTACCTACTGCCATGGCCTTGCCCATCACATCCAATTCACCTTTCATGGCACGCTTGATCAAAATGCCCACCAACATTAGGCGATTGATCTCATTGGTACCTTCATAGATCCTGCAGATTCTGGCATCTCTATAGGCCCTTTCCATGGGGGCCTCAGCTGAATAGCCCATCCCTCCGAATATCTGTACCCCTTCATCTACAGCAAAATCCAAAATTTCAGAACCATGGACCTTGATGATGGCGCATTCAATGGCAAATTCCTCTAATCCCTTCAACTTAGCTTGCTGCTCATCCATCCCCTCCTTGATCAATGCATCGATCTTGTCTTCAATATCCTGGCCTGCCCGGTATGATGCGGATTCACAAGCATAAGTTTTGGTAGCCATTTTAGCCAACTTATGTTGTATGGCGCCAAATTCAACTATGGATTTACCAAATTGTTTCCTTTCAATGCCGTAATTCACCGATAGATCGATCAAATGCTTACATGCGCCAATTGCAGCTACACCAAGTTTAATCCTACCGATATTTAAAACATTTAGAGCTATTTTAAATCCTTGCCCCCTTTCCCCTAACAAATTTTCCACCGGAACCTTACAATCATTAAAAAAAATTTGCCTGGTGGATGATCCTTTGATACCCATCTTTTTCTCCTCTTCGTTCATGGTGATACCATCAAAGGATCGTTCCAAAATAAATGTAGAGAGATCTTTGTCATCTTCTATCTTGGCAAAAACCAGCAAAACATCGGCAAATCCACCATTGGAGATCCACATCTTTTGTCCGGTGATCGAATAGAATTTTCCATCTTCAGTAAGGACCGCTTTGGTTTTCGCTGAGTTGGCATCAGAACCAGCATCAGGTTCGGACAAACAATAGCATGTCTTTAGCTCAGCTGAGGCCAATCCCGGCAGGTATTTTTGTTTTTGTTCTTCTGTACCATAATACAATATGGGCAATGTGCCTATTCCCGTTTGTGCTCCCTGAGCAGTACTAAATGATCCTGCGGACCCAATGACTTCCGCGATCAACATGGAGGTATTAAAACTCATACCCAGTCCTCCGTATTTTTCAGGTATGCTAACTCCCAATAATCCCAATTCTCCCGCCTTGGTCAATAAACCAGCCATAAATCCTTCCTCCATATTATCAATCCTGTCCTGATAGGGGAATACCTCCTTGTCAATAAAATCCTGACACGCTTGAGCCATCATTTTTTGCTCTTCCGAGAATTCCTCGGGAATAAAGATCTCTTCGGGTAAAGTCTCCCTGATCAAGAACTCACCTCCTTTTATGGCTTGTCTTTCAACTTTTGTTTCCATGGGCCTGCTTTTTCTTGTGGTTTCTGTTTCTCTAAAGTTAGTAAATTTATTATGCATGCATAATAAATTAAGAGAAATTTTTACAAAAAAGTTCACTTAAAAAACCTTTACCCCATAAGTAAATACCTCTTGACAATCCATAATTTTAACTATATTCAACCCCATAAAATGCTTCAAATATGATTAAAAGGCTTATTTTAATAATAATTGGGGGGTTGACTTGGAGTCACTCAGATAATTTAATGGCCCAGTTACCGTCCATTTCCAAGAAAATTACCAATCAATCCTTTAAGGAATTATACGAATTCTTATCCATACCCAATGATGCCCATTTTCCTTCAGATATAGAAAAGAACCTCATCTGGCTGGAGGATGCCTTCCATAAAAGGGATTTTCAGACTTCACAGTTAGCTACCTCTGGTAGTCCACTATTTTTAGCAAAAAAGGATTTTAATAAAAATTTCAAAACCGTCTTGTTCTACATGCATTTTGACGGACAGCCGGTAGACGCTGCCCAATGGTTTCAAAAAAGTCCCTATAGTCCGGTGTTAAAAGAAAGGAATCAAGAAGGTAAGTGGGTGGAAAAAAACTGGAATGATGTATACGGTGAGTACAATGAGGAATGGAGAATTTTCGCCCGTTCAGCCTCCGATGACAAGTCACCCATTATCATGCTCTTAACTGCCCTTGATGTGTTGGAGGAAGAACACAAACTGCCCGCGTTCAATATCAAGGTGATCCTGGACAGTGAAGAAGAAATGGGCTCTCCATATCTCGCTCCGGCAATTAAGAAATATGAGGATCAATTAAAAGCCGATTATTTGCTCATCCTGGATGGTCCTCGACATATTTCCAATCAGCCAACCCTGACCTTCGGGGCCCGGGGCTTTATTGACGTCGATATAACAGTTTTCGGTCCTAAATACCCACTCCACAGTGGACACTATGGCAATTACGCTCCTAATCCGGCCTTCCTGCTGTCGGAGTTATTGGCTTCCTTGAAAGATAAACAGGGCCGGGTGGTGATACCTGGATTTTATGATGGAGTGGAGTTAACGGATGCCATAAAATCTGAATTATCCAAAGTTCCAGATGATGAGGTCACTATTCAACGCAAAATTGGTATTGCCAAAAGCGAGGAAGTAGGTAACAACTACCAGGAATCCATCCAATACCCCTCCCTCAATATCAAAGGCATGGCCTCGGGATGGGTGGGAGATGAAGCGCGCACTATTATACCTAGTACTGCTACCGTCACCATGGACATCCGGTTGGTCCCTGAAAGTGACCCTGAACGATTGATCGCAATGCTGAAGGACCACATTCAAAAACAAGGTTTCTATCTGGTAGATAAAAACCCTACCGATGAGGAGAGAGGTCAATATTCCAGATTAACTTCTTTTGAGTACTCAATATCCTATGGCGCCTTTAGGACTGAACTAGATTCTGAAATGGGAAAATGGTTGACCAGGGCCATGTTTAAAACGTTCGGAAAAGAGCCCATTAAAATTCGTATTGGAGGAGGCTCGGTACCTATTGCCCCCTTTATAAATACCTTAAACATCCCAGCGGTTCTGGTTCCAGTAGTGAATTCAGATAACAATCAGCATAGCCCCAACGAAAACCTCCGCCTTGGCAACTATATTGAAGGTATAAAAACTTG